>NKIE01000025.1:6024-13558 GCA_002256055.1 Pseudomonas sp. PGPPP3
GGCCGCGCGGATCAGTCGGCCTGCTGGACCTTGAGCAGTACGCCGTCCTGGCCGACCACTTTGATCGGTGTGCCGACGGGCAGGTCGGGACCGATTACCAGCCACAAACTGTCGCCGGCCTTGATCTTGCCGCGGCCGCCGACGATGGCTTCGTGCAGCACGAACTGCCGGCCCTGTAGCTCACTGCCGCGCTGGTTCAGCCCCGGTTGGTCCGAAGGCTTGGCCGCTGCGCGCTGGCGCCGCCACCAGAACACTGCAGTGAGGATCGACAGGCAGCCAAACAGCAGCAGCTGCCAGGCCCAGGGCAGTTCGGGGAACAGGTACAGCAAGGCGCCGACAATGGCCGCCGCCAGCCCCGTCCACAGCAAGTAGCCGCCAACACCGAACACTTCGAGGATCAGCAGCACGCTACCGAACGCCAGCCAGTCCCAGAAGGACAGGTTTTGCAGGTAATCCCACATAGTCAGGCCTTCTTGTCGCCGAAGGTGGCTTTGACGATTTCACCGATGCCGCCGATCGAGCCGATCATCTGGCTGGCTTCCAGCGGCATCAGGATCACCTTGCTGTTGTTGGCACTGGCCAGCTTGCCGAGGGCGTCGATGTATTTCTGCGCGACGAAGTAGTTGACCGCCTGCACGTTACCGGCGGCAATCGCCTCCGACACCATGCGTGTGGCTTCTGCTTCGGCTTGAGCTGCACGTTCGCGGGCTTCGGCTTCGAGGAAGGCCGCTTGGCGTTGGCCTTCGGCTTCGAGAATCTGCCCCTGCTTCTTGCCTTCTGCGGTGAGGATGGCGGCGGCGCGCAGGCCCTCGGCTTCGAGGATTTGGGCGCGCTTGATCCGTTCGGCTTTCATCTGCCCGGACATGGCGGCCATCAGGTCGGCGGGCGGGCTGATGTCCTTGATCTCGATGCGGGTGATCTTGATGCCCCAGGGCGCAGTGGCTTCATCCACGGTCTTCAGCAGTTTCTCGTTGATCGCGTCGCGCTGGCCGAGCATGGCGTCCAGTTCCATGGAGCCGAGCACGGTACGGATGTTGGTCATCACCAGGTTGCGGATCGCGTGTTCGAGGTTGTTCACCTCGTAAGCGGCCTGGGCCGAATTGATGATTTGGAAGAAGCAAATGGCGTCGATCTGCACCGTGGCGTTGTCGGCGGTGATGACTTCCTGGGGCGGAATATCCAGCACGCTTTCCATCACGTTGAGCTTGCGACCGATGCGATCCATCACCGGCACGATGATGTTCAGGCCTGGTTTCAGGGTGTTGGTGTAGCGGCCAAAGCGTTCCACCGTCCACTCGTAGCCTTGCGGCACGACCTTGAAACCCATGAACAGAATGGCCACTGCGAGGCCGACGAAGAGCAACATGACACTGCCGATTTGCATAACGATTCCTTGTAATGGGGGAGGCAAGTTTCCAGTGTACCTGCACGGCGCTCTGCCGCCAGGGGCGTAGCTAAGTCCATTTGTTGCCGTGCGGCTGCATCAGGCCAGCAGGTCAGCCGCTCAGTGACTTGTGCTGCATTGCTGAGCCGAGGGTTCGCCGCAGACACGGTTACGCCCGTTCTGTTTGGCGGTATACAGGCGCTGGTCTGTGGCGTTGATCAGCTGTTCGAGGCTGCTGTGCTGGCCGCGTTCGCTGACCCCAAAGCTGCAACTGATGTCGACGCGCTGTCCCCCAGCGTTCAGTTGCATGGCCTGAATGGCCAGGCGCAGGCGCTCGGCCAGGGCCATGGCTTCGGCAAGGCTGGTTTCGGGCAGGAGCAGGAGGAACTCTTCGCCGCCCCAGCGGGTTGTCAGGTCGCCGGCGCGGCAAGTGGCTTGCAGTACCTGGGCGACGCGTTGCAGGGCCTGGTCGCCGAAGTCGTGGCCAAACTGATCGTTGAGCGCCTTGAAGTGGTCGAGGTCAAGCATCACCAGGGTCAGCGGGCGTTGATTGCGCAGGCTGGTGCTCCACAGCGCAGCGGCCTGTTGGCTGAAACCGCGGCGGTTGAGCAGTGACGTCAGTGGGTCATGTTCGGCGAGGCGTTCGGCGAGCATTTTTTCGCGCTGTTGCTGGCGCACTTTCAGGCTCAGTCCGAGGGCCAGCAGGGTGGCTTGGAGAATGATGCCGACCTTGATGGCGCCATAGTTCCAGCCAGTAAAAGGCAGTGCGCCCCAGACGGTCAGGATGCTGATGGCGGTACCGAGCATGCCGCACAGCGTTGCCGTCAGGTAATAGTGCCCGGCTACCTGGCGGTGCCGCAGGGTGGTTAAGCCGAGCACGACCATGCTGATCGCCGCCAGCAGAGTGAAACCGAAGGCCAGTAACGCTTCGCTGATGCGGTCGCCGAGCAACAGGGTGATGGCCATGCCAATGGCGCCAAGTGCGGCCAGGGTTTGCAGCACGCGCAGTGCGCGTGGCGCATGGGTCGCCAGGCTAAGAAAACTACTGGTGAAAAGCAGGCCGCTGCAGCCAAACAGCAGCATGCAGAGCAGGATGATGTGTCCTTGCAGGAGCGGGTTGTCCGACCATACCCAGGCAAATCCATGCCCGGAGTAGGCAAAGTTGAGCAGTGCAAACAGCCCCAGGTAAATCGAGTAATACAAATAGCTACGCTCGCGCAGGCCGATGAACAGCATGCTGTTGTAGACGATGAGCGAGAGTAGGAAGCCGTAGATCAGGCCATAGACGAACTTGTACTCGCGGTCACGGGCAAGGAAATGGCTTTCGGAGAGCACCTCGATAGGCAGCACCAGTGGGTCCGGGCTTTGTGCGCGCAGGTACAACTCACTGCTGCCGCTGGGAATGTGCAGCGGCACCACATAGCCGATGCCGGGCACCAGGTCTTTGGCGCCGCTCTGGGCGTCGCCAGACTGCCACTGGTGTTGGGGCTTGCCGTCATGCATGAGGGTCAGTTGCAGGTCGTCGACCCAACTGGTGCCGGTGATCACCTGAACGCTAATCGGCTGGTCGGTCGGGTTGTGCAGTTGCAGGCGCAGCCAGACGGGCCGGCTGCCGATACCGAAATTGAGGATGGGTGTTTGGCCCGCTCGGCCCTGGCCTTGCTGAAACAGGCTGCTGGCCTGCTCGACTGTTA
This sequence comes from Pseudomonas sp. PGPPP3, assembly GCA_002256055.1. GTDB lineage: Bacteria > Pseudomonadota > Gammaproteobacteria > Pseudomonadales > Pseudomonadaceae > Aquipseudomonas. Next base: position 9,103 of record NKIE01000025.1, read on the forward strand.
GGACGGTGCCGCTCTCTTTCAGGACCTGGGTGTAGCGCCCTGCGTGTTCGGCGGGCAGGGCGTTGACCAGCACTGCCTGCGCCCAGGCAGTGCTGGTCAGACTCAGCAGTAGGCCGAGCAGGAGCAGGCGGAGTGGCGGCGCGAGTGGCTGCATGCGGATCGGCCCTGCGGTTCAGGAGGCGGTCGGGCTAGTCTAGCTGTTGTGTCTGCGCGCCGGCCATGTCCTTCGGAGCCAGGGGCGGGCTACTTCTGCTCGCTCTGCGGGGTGACGCGCAGCACTTCTTCAATGGTGGTCAGGCCGGCGGCAACCTTCTGCGCGCCAGACAGGCGCAGGCTGCGCATGCCTTCCTTGAAGGCTTGACGGCGCAGGGCCACCAGGTCGGTGCCTTCGGTGATCAGGGTCTTGATGTTGTCGTTCAGTTGCATGATTTCATACACCCCGGCGCGGCCACGGTAGCCGGTGTCGCGGCACTCCAGGCAGCCCACCGCTTTTTGCGCGCCGCTCGGTACTGGTGAGCTCCAGGGCCGGGTCAGGCTCTGCCAGTCCTCTTCGGCAATCTCGTGAGGCGCTTTGCAATGCGGGCACAGGGTGCGCACCAGACGCTGGGCCATCACGCCGAGCAGAGTGGCCTTGAGCAGGTAGTGCGGCACGCCGAGTTCTAGTAGGCGGGTGATGGCGCTGGGGGCGTCGTTGGTGTGCAGGGTGGAGAGCACCAGGTGGCCGGTGAGCGCTGCCTGGATGGCCATCTCGGCGGTTTCCAGGTCGCGGATTTCGCCGACCATGATGATGTCCGGGTCCTGACGCATCAGGGCGCGTACGCCGCTGGCGAAGGTCAGGTCGATGTTGGCCTGCACCTGCATCTGGTTGAAGGCCGGCTCGACCATCTCAATCGGGTCTTCGATGGTGCACAGGTTGACTTCGCTGGTCGCCAGCTTTTTTAGGGTGGTGTACAGCGTGGTGGTTTTGCCCGAGCCGGTGGGGCCGGTGACCAGGATGATGCCGTTGGGCTGGCTGGTCATAAACTCCCAGCGGCGCAGGTCATCCGGGGAGAAACCCAGCTGGTCGAAGCTTTTCAGCAGTACTTCCGGGTCGAAGATCCGCATCACCATCTTCTCGCCGAAGGCAGTGGGTAGGGTCGACAGGCGCAACTCCACCTCGCCGCCGTCCGGGGTCTTGGTCTTCACCCGGCCGTCCTGGGGTTTGCGCTTTTCCGCGATGTTCATCCGCCCCAGGGATTTCAGGCGACTGACGATGGCCATGGTCACTTGCGGCGGGAATTGGTAGACGGTGTGCAGCACGCCGTCGATGCGAAAGCGCACGCTGCCCTGTTCGCGCCGCGGCTCGATATGGATGTCGCTGGCGCGTTGCTGGAAGGCGTACTGGAACAGCCAGTCGACGATATTGACGATGTGCGAGTCGTTGGCGTCCGGCTCCTGGTCGCTGGCGCCGAGCTTGAGCAGTTGCTCGAAGTTGCCGAAATTACTGAGCTTCTGGTCGATGCTGTTGGCGCCGCTGACCGACTTGGCCAGGCGGAAGAACTCCACGGTGAAGCGCTGAATGTCCCCTGGGTTGGCCACTACGCGCTTGATTGGGCGCTTGAGCACGTGCATCAAGTCGCTTTCCCACTTGTGCATAAACGGCTGGGCGCTGGCGATGGTCACGACGTCCTTGTCCACCGCCACGGCGAGGATCTTGTGCCGTTGGGCAAAGGCGTAGGACATCAGCGGGGTGACGGCGGCAACGTCGATCTTCAGCGGGTCGATACGTAGGTACGGCTGGTTGGCCAGGGCGGCGAGCCAGACGGTGAGGTGTTCCAGTTCGAGCTTCTTGCCCGGATGGCGCAGGTCGTCCAGCTGCTGGCTGGCGATAAATTCCAGCGGGTGCTGCTGGTTGTTGACCGCGCTGCGGCGGATGGTCAGGCACTGCTCGGCGCTTTCCTGGGTCAGATAGCCTTGGCTGACCAGCTCACGCAGCAGGTCGTTGAGATCCAGCAAGCGATCCGGGGCAGACGAGGCGTGCGCAGACATAAAGCATCCTTGGGGTGTGACGACAGGCGGTCAATTTAGCGCGTTTGCCCGCGCTGTGGTGGTTTTAACCAGCCACGGCGCGGGCACATCGGCAGTGCCTGTGAGCTTACTTGACCAGCACTTTCCAGGCTTTGAGGCTTTGCACAGTTTGCGCCTGGCTCATGCGCTCATCCAACAGCTCCGGGCTGATCGGGCGCTGGGCCAGCTCGCTGAGCTTGCACAGCTCACCGTACAGGCGGTCGACTTCCGGCACGTCCAACACATTGCGGGCCAGGTGCAGCCAGGTCAGCAGGCGTTCGAGGCGCGGCAGCTGCTCGGCCAGGTCTTCCGGCTGCTGCTGGTAGCGCTTCAGTTGCAGGTCGTTGCCTTCGTCTTTTAGCAGGGTCGGCAGCCAGTTGCCCAGTGCTGCGGCGCCCTGGCGGTTGCCGCGGTTGTTGCGCTCTGCGGTCCAGGCACGGGCCAGCAGCCAGCGCGACAGGTTGAGCGAGAACAGGCCCCAGCGGGTGCCCTGCAGCTCTTCGGCGAACTGCGCCGGGGCGGCCTGGCGGGTGCTGTCGTCGAGCACGCCGGCTTGCACCCGTGGGCGCCACTCGTTGAGCAGGCCGTCGAGCAATTGGCGTAACTCGCTGCTGCTGCTGCGCGGCGCGGCCTGGCCGAGGCTGCCGAGCAAGGCGCGCAGTTCACTGAGGCGCGCGACCCAGTCGACCAGCAGGCGCCAGTGGCCATTGAAGCGGTATTGCTCGGCCAGGCGCTGGCTGCTGCCCAGCAGATGCCAGGCCAGCGCTGCGAAGGCGTCGTCCAGCGGTTGCTCGGCGTCGATGGCCGGCGCCGGCAGGCTGAGGCTGTAACTGTTGGCGTCGAACAGGCGATAACCGCGCTCGGCCTTGCTGATATCGCAGGGCATCAGCGCCAGGTCGGCAGCCAGTTCAGCGGCCAGCTCCAGCAGGGCGGCGGGTTCGCCTTCGCGCAGCTCCAGCTCCAGCTCGCAGATTTCCTCTTCGAGTTTGCCAGCGACCACTTTGCCGAGGTCAAGGGCGGCCTCAATGACCACCTTGGCCTTGCCACGGCCCCAGGCGATTTCGGCTTTTTCACGGACGAAGTCGGTGCTGAAGATGGCTTGCAGCTGCTTCTTGTCCAGTTCGGCCAGGCTTGCCGGCCAGCACTCGGCGCTCAGTTTCTTGACGTCGAGCTTGGCCTTGCTCAGTGACCAGTCGTATTAATTGCGCTCGGACAGGCCAGCGACGCTGTGTCCGCGAGTCTTCAGGGTCTGGATGAAGTCCTCGCCGTCGCGGCGGATGCGCAGGGCCACCTTGGCCTGGGCCAGGTCGCGTTCCGGAGTGTCGAAGTACTGGTTGAGCAGTTCGTGACGGCTCCAGCCAGTTTTGTTGCGCTTCTTCAGCAGCGGGTGGTCGCGTAGGGCGGCCAGGGTCTCGCGACTGACTCGCAGCTTGATTTCGGTTTCTTTCTGCATGATCGAGTCTCGCGAAAAATGGGGTGGCTTAAGCGCACAAAGCCGCCCATGTGGCGGCTTTGTGCAGTAACGCTGCAGGCGAGCTTAGACGAACAGTTTCACACCCAGCCAGAACAGGCCAGCGGACAGTGTAATGGTGGCCGGCAGGGTCAACACCCAGGCCATCAGGATCGTGCGCACGGTGCCCAGTTGCAGGCCGCTCTTGTTCGCCACCATAGTACCGGCGACGCCCGAGGACAATACGTGGGTGGTGGACACTGGCAGGCTGTAGACGTTGGCCAGGCCGATGGCAATGGCGGCAGTAATCTGCGCACTCATACCTTGGGCGTAGGTCATGCCTTGCTTGCCGATCTTCTCGCCGACGGTCAGGACCACGCGCTTCCAGCCGATCATGGTGCCCAGGCCGAGGGCCAGGGCGACCGCGAGGATGACCCAGAACGGGGCATATTCGGTGGTGGCAGTGAGGTCTTTACGCAGTTTTTCCAGGTCGGCTACTTCACGCTTGGGCAGCTCTTTGAGTTTGCTGACCTTCTTCGCGGTGTCGTCCAGGCACAGCAGGTAGCGGCGTACTTCGGTGCGCTCCTGTTGCGGCATGGCGTTGTAGTCGGTCACCCCGTCGAGGCTCTTGAGCAGCGCGGCGATGGTCGGCTCGGTGAGCTTGGCATCGCAGCGGAATTTCTTCGGCAGCTCGGTGCCGTTGGCTTTACCCAGGGCCAGGTACTCATTCAGCGAGTCGTTGTTACGGGTGTAGAACTCGCTCAAGTGCTGTGCCGCATCGCGGGTACGCTCGATCTGATAGGTGGTGCTGTTCAGGTCGAGAACGAACTTGGCCGGCACGATACCGATCAGCACCAGCATGATCAGGCCGATACCCTTCTGGCCGTCGTTGGATCCGTGCACGAAGCTCACACCCATGGCCGACAGAACCAGCACCAGGCGGTTCCAGAATGGAGGGTG
>NKIE01000025.1:13568-13955 GCA_002256055.1 Pseudomonas sp. PGPPP3
TCTTGCCGTCCATTTCTAGGCGCTGTTCGGGGTTGGTGTGCATCTTCGATTCGCGGCGCAGCCACTTCAGGCTGAGCAGGATCAGGGCGGCGACGATAAAGCCGGCGGCCGGCGAGAGCAGCAGCGACAGGCCGATATCAATAGCTTTCTGCCAGTTCACCCCGGTGCTCAGGGGAATGTCGGCGATCAATGCGTTGGCCAGGCCCACACCGAGGATCGAACCGATCAGGGTGTGCGAGCTGGAGGCCGGAATGCCGAAGTACCAAGTGCCGAGGTTCCAGGCGATGGCGGCACTGAGCATGGAGAACACCATCACCAGGCCGTAGGCGGTGTTGGTGCTGATCAGCAACTCCACCGGCAGCAGGTGGACGATGGCATAGGCGACGC
>NKIE01000026.1:0-9964 GCA_002256055.1 Pseudomonas sp. PGPPP3
CCAGCGCTGCTCACTGCGGGCACAGACTTCCGGCGCCAGCCCCTCGGGACCACCCACCATCAAGTTGACGGTGCGCGCATCCAGGCGCCAGCGATCCAGTTCGACCGCCAGTTGCTCAGTGCTCCACGGCTTGCCTTCGACTTCCAGAGTGACAATCCGTTCCCCTGGTTGCACCTTGCTCAGCATCGCTTCGCCTTCCTGACGAATCAGGCGCGCCACATCCGCGTTTTTGCCGCGGGTATTGAGCGGGATTTCCACCAGCTCCAGGGCCAGTTCGGATGGCAGGCGCTTGGCATACTCATGCCAGCCTTCCTCCACCCACTTTGGCATCCGCGAACCAACGGCGATCAAACGCAAGCGCACAGGCGGGCCTTACTCTGGATCGGCGGTGAACTGTTCCGGGCTGTGCTGGGCACGGCTCAACTCGGCGCCTTGCCACAGACGCTCAAGGTCGTAGAACTGACGCGCGGTCGGCAGCATCACGTGAACGACCACGTCGCCGAGGTCGAGCAGGGCCCACTCGCCGGTGTCCAGGCCTTCACTGCCGAGCGGACGTACGCCCTGCTCCTTGACCTTTTCCAGCACGTTGTCGACCAGCGATTTAACGTGACGACTGGAGCTGCCGCTGGCGATCACCATGAAGTCGGTGACGCTGGTCTTTTCCCGCACGTTGATGCTGACAATGTCCTGAGCTTTGACATCTTCCAGGGCAGCGATGGCCAGCTTGGCCACTTCTTCACTGGTCAGTTGGTGTGCTTGTTTTGGCTTTTGCATAAATAACTCGTTCTCATGTTCAGTTCGACGCACGGTACAGTCCGTGCGTATGGATATAGGCCAGCACCGGGTCAGGCACCAGAAACCGTGCCGATTTACCGCTGGCCAGCAGGTGGCGGATCTGCGTGGCGGACACCGCCAACGGCGTCTGCCGCAGCAAGGCAATCTGCCCGCCCGGCCCACGCAGTGCCTGTGGATCTTTAACTTCGCGCGCCGCCAGCAACTGGCTCAGGGCCGGCGGTAAAACCCCACCGGCATCCGGGCGTTGCAGCACCAGCAGATGGCAGTGGTTCAATAACTCGTCCCAGCGGTGCCAACTCGGCAGTCCGCAAAAGGCATCCCAGCCCAGCAGCAGTAACAACTGATCGTCTGCCGCCAACTCACCGCGCAACGACAGCAGGGTATCAATGCTGTAGGACGGACGATCACGTTGCAGCTCGCGATCGTCCACCTGTAACGGCGGGCTGCCCGCTACGGCCAGCGCCACCATTGCCAGTCGATCCGCTGCCGACACCTGCGGCGCCTGCCGATGGGGCGGGCGGGCACTGGGAATCAGGCGCAGCTCATCAAGGCTCAACTGTTCAGCCACTTCCAGCGCACCGCGCAAGTGACCGATATGGATCGGATCAAAGGTGCCGCCCAGCAAGCCAATCCGTTTGGCCATCAGGTACGAATGTGCCCATCACCGAAGACCACGTACTTCTCGCTGGTCAGGCCATCCAGACCAACCGGGCCACGGGCGTGCAACTTGTCGGTGGAAATACCGATCTCAGCGCCCAGACCATATTCGAAACCATCAGCGAAACGGGTTGAGGCGTTGACCATTACCGAGGCGGAATCCACTTCGGTGAGGAAGCGCCGCGCATCACTGAAGTTCTCAGTGATGATCGCGTCGGTGTGCTGCGAGCCGTAATGGTTGATGTGCTCGATGGCCGCATCCAGCGAATCGACGATACGAATCGCCAAGATCGGCGCGTTGTACTCAGCAAACCAGTCGTCTTCGCTCGCTTCCAGCACGTCGCTGCCCAGCAGCGCGCGGGTCGCGGCATCACCACGCAACTCGACGCCTTTGTCGCGATAGATCGCCGCCAGCGGTGGCAGCACCTTATCGGCCACAGCCGCGTGCACCAGCAAGGTTTCCATGGCGTTGCACGGCGAGTAGCGCTGGGTCTTGGCGTTGTCGGCAACGCGGATGGCCTTATCGAGGTCCGCGGCGATGTCGATATAGACATGGCAGACGCCGTCCAGGTGCTTGATCACCGGCACCTTGGCATCGAGACTGATGCGTTCAATCAGACCCTTGCCACCACGTGGCACGATCACGTCGACAAATTCCGGCATGGTAATCAGCGCACCAACAGCTGCGCGGTCAGTGGTTTCCACTACCTGAACGGCACTCGCCGGCAAGCCGGCTTCGGCCAGACCAAGCTGAATGCAGCGGGCAATCGCCTGATTGGAATGAATCGCCTCGGAACCGCCGCGCAGAATGGTGGCGTTGCCGGACTTCAGGCACAGGCTGGCGGCATCGATGGTCACGTTCGGCCGCGACTCATAAATAATGCCGATCACACCCAGCGGCACGCGCATCTTACCGACCTGAATACCCGACGGCAGGTAACGCATATCGCGGATCTCGCCGATCGGGTCCGGTAGCGTGGCGACCTGGCGCAAGCCTTCGATCATCGAATCGATCACCGCCGGGGTCAGCGCCAGACGGTCAACCATGGCCGGTTCCAGACCATTGGCGCGAGCAGCAGCCAGGTCCAGTTCATTGGCAGCAACCAGTTCGTCGCGGCCGGCATCCAGAGCGGCGGCGGCGGCTTGCAGGGCACGGTTCTTCTGCGCGGTACTGGCACGCGCAAGCACGCGCGAGGCGCTGCGGGCGGCCTGTCCCAGGCGGGTCATATAGTCGAGCACGGACTCAGTCATGATCTTGGCAAGTCTGGCGGTTGAAAAAAGTCGCTGAGTATAACGGGCGCGCCGCTCCACGCCCAGCGCTGCGCGGCGGACGGTAAACACGCCGTTCGCCGCAGCCGCGGGTAACGCCGCCAAACCCCGAGCGACTGGCCGCCGCGCGAAACAGTGACAACCGCACAGCCCGCGCCCATACAGGCCGCCCGAAGGTTGGGTAAACAAAAGCGCCGGCAATGTTTACCTTGCAAGCATCCCAGCGCCGGCGCCGTTTGCCGCAGCAGCCAAAGAACAAGAGGCGGACCACCGCCGGAGTGCTCGCCATGCGTTATCACAGCGACTATCAGCCCAGCCTGCTCGGCAGCGCCCCTCAGGTGCTGCACATCGGCCCTTGGCGCCTGCACTACCTGGCATTCTCCCTCCATGCGACAGACAACCGGTCGCCGGTACTGCTGCTGGGCGGCGCCTTCCAGAGCTTTCGTTCGTTTGCCGGCGAAGTCGGCGAACTGCTCAACGAGCACCCAGTGATTCTTCTCGACCTGCCCAGCCAGGGCGGCAACCTGCAACTGGCCGCCGAGTTATCCCTGGCCCAACTGGCCGACCTGATCGCGGCCTTTATCGATGAACTGCAACTGCCACCCGTGATGCCCATTGGCCTCTCCTACGGTTCAGCTCTGGCCGCCCTGTTTGCCGCCCGCCACCCGCAACACTGCGCACGCCTGCTGCTGTCCGGGATCACCGCCCTGGCCCGCCCCGGCGCCCGACGCTTGCTGCAAGAGGGCCTGGACCTACTGAGTGGCGATCAAGCGGGCGCCTTCGCCCAGGGTGCTTTGACCGGCCTGCTCAATCCCCTGCACGCCCAGGACACTGGCGTCTCTCCGGTGTTTCGCAAAGCCCTACTACGACAAATGCAGCGCCTGACTCCCACGGAAATCGAGCGTTACCAGCAGAACACCCGACGCTTGCTGAACTTCTCAGGCTTTGCGACTTACCCGCAGTGTCCAACCCTCCTGCTGGCCGGAGAGCACGATCACTTCACCCAGCCGTGGGAGCATGCGCGCTTCGCCGCCGCGTGCCGCGATGCCGACTGCGTGCTGATCCATCAGGCCGACCACCTGGCGCAATTCGAACGGCGCGAAGCCTGCGCGCGCCTGTACAACCCGTTTCTGCGCGGCGAGGCCTTGCCGAACGTCACCCCCGGCGCCAGCCGCCTGGCGCGCAGTCAATTGCTGCAATTGAACAAACGTCACGAAGTGCGCCGGCCGCCACTAAGCCGGCGCGCCACCCTGCGCCAGACCGACAGTGGTGAATGGTCGGTGGAAATGACCGAACTGGGTTTCTTCGGCGGCCTGCTACAGGGCAACGTGCCGATGGCCGATGGTCGTGGCTGGCAACTGCAACTGGCCGACCACAGCCGGCATGCCTTGCTGCCGCTGCGCCATGATCGCGACGGACTGGCCTTCGTCTTCGTCCATAGCGATGCCGCCGCCAGTACCGCGCTCGCCGCTCAGCTGCGACCAACCTGCCCATCGACGGCAGCCTGCGCCTGAAACCACCCTTACAGGCAGCGCCTCAACAGACGGCTAAACCCGCGCCTCGATCACCCGCACCAGACTGGCCTGGCGCAGTACCGGCAAGCCCAGAGCTGCCGCGTGCTGGCCCGGGTCCAGCACGTCGGTGTGAGTAAAGCCGCAGCGAGCAAAACCCGCGGCAATCGAGTCGGCATCACGATAATGCAGCGGGTAATTGCCACGGGTCAGACGCCCGACCAGTTCAACACCCCAGCGCAATTGCCGGTAACGCGGATGCTCCTGCAAATCCGGATAGAGTTCCGTCAGGTAAGTGGCCCGAGGGAAGCGCTGCAACTGCACAGCCAGCCGACGCCAAAAGCCCTCGATCACCGCCAACTCGAAGTAATTGACCAGCCCCTCGGTAATCACCAGCACCGGCCGAGTTGGGTCCAGGTCGGCGAACAGACCAGCCAGACTCGCAGCGCCCTGAGCGGCGAGGATATCCACGTTTTTGACCTGGTGCTGGCCGTTCAACCAACCCTGCCCCTGCAACAGCAAGCGCTTGCGCGCAGCCATCTGCGGCAGGTCCGCTTCCAGGTAACGCAACTGCGGGTAACGGGCAGTGAAGCGCCGCCCCCGAGGCGACAGGCCGCAGGCAATCTCGACGACCTGTTCAACCCCTTCATGCTCGATAGCCTGGGTCAGGCGTGCATCAATCAGCAGGTGCCGCTGCAGCAGCAGACTGTCGAGATCCAGGCCAAAGCCGACCCGCGCCCCCCAGGTGATTGGTCGCAGCAAGCCGTGAGCCCAGCGCCCGAAACGGGTAACAAAAGCCGGGTCAGCCAGTTGATGGCGATACCAGACATAGCCGGTGTAATGAGCACTGGGAGAAATGTGCGCACTGCTGGCTCGGGGGCGCTCAGCCATGGGACAGACTCTTATTGTTATGATGGCCGCCAGACTATGCCCCAGCGCCCAGCCATGACAGTCCATGTCCGGCGATCCCATCCTTAGTTTGCACAGGGACGAACAAGGCATATCGCTCAACCTCCGCCCCGGACACAACGCACCGCGTAACAAGGAACACCGCATGCTTGAAGGTTTTGACAGCTTGATCGCCTGGTTAGCCCAGCACCCCGAGTGGCTGGGCTGGGCGATTTTTCTGGTGGCCTGCACCGAATGCCTGGCATTGGCCGGCATTCTGGTGCCCGGCACTGTGGTCCTGTTCGGCCTCGGCGTACTGGCCGGAGGCGGCGTACTCAGCCTCGGTGAAACCCTGTTGCTGGCCTTGACCGGCGGCCTGCTTGGCTATGCTTTCATCAGCGCATCCGCCGCCTGCCACTGCTGCGCTCGCACCCCGAGTGGCTAGACAGCGCCGAACAGTACATGCGCCGCTACGGTGTAGGCAGTCTGCTGGTTGGGCGTTTTATCGGCCCACTGCGACCGATGCTGCCGCTGATGGCCGGCATGCTCGACATGCCCCTGGGGCGCTTTATCGCCGTCAGCGTACTGGCGGCCTGCGGCTGGTCGGTGGCTTACCTGCTGCCCGGCTGGGCCACCGGCGCAGCCCTGCGCCTGCCGCTGCCAGAAGGATTCTGGGGCCAAACCGGGATCATCGCCGGCTGCCTGGGTGCGTGGCTGCTGCTGTCCATCCACAGCGTCCTGCGCCAACAACCACGCGCCGCGGCCCTGGCCAGCGGGCTCGGCGCCGCGCTGCTGGCTGGCCTGCTGCTGGGCTGGGAACACCTGAACGCGTTCGACCATGGCCTGCTGGCCCTGCTGCAAAGCGAACGCAGCCCGGCCCTGGACAGCCTGATGGTATTGGCCACACGCCTGGGCGACATGGCCAGCCAAATGGCCGTCGCCTGCCTGCTGGTGTCGCTGCTATTGCTCAGCCGCCAGTGGCGCGCCGCCCTGTTTGCCGGCTGCGCCCTGCTGTTCACTGCCCTCAGCAATGGCGCGCTGAAACACCTGCTGGCGCGCATACGTCCTGAGGTCCTGCTCGACCCGTTGCACAGTTACAGTTTGCCCAGCGGCCACAGCTCGGCTGCCTTCGCCTTTTGCCTGGTGCTTGGGTTGCTCGCCGGCCGCGGCCAACCACCGCGCTGGCGCCTGACCTGGCTGCTGCTGGCCAGCCTGCCGGCCAGCACCATTGCTTTATCGCGGGTCTACCTGGGCGTGCACTGGCCCACCGACATCCTCGCGGGCGCATTACTGGCCAGTTTCTGGTGCGCCCTGTGTATGGCGGTCTGCGAGCGCCAACGGCCGTTGCCCGCTCTGGCGCCCAAAGTCTGGTGGCTGCTCATCCCAACCTGCACAGCCCTGCTGGCCGTCATTGCCACCAGCGCCTTGCCGGAGGCACTGCTGCGCTACAGCTATTGAATCAAGCGAGCATCTCGCCCTGCAGGCGATCAAGCAGGCTCTGGATCAGCGCCAGCTGCTCGGTCGGCTGCGGCAGCGCCAGCAAGGCCAGCTTCTGCTCCAGAGTAAACGGCAGCAGATAGGCCAGCTGATTGGCCAAGGCCTGCTGGCCGCTGACCGTGCCATCCAGGCCCAGGCCAGCCACCAGCGGGTGCTCAGCCAGGGTGGCGAGCAAGGCGAGGAGATCAGCCTGTTCAATATCCAGCGGCAGATCCTCTCCAGGCGTCAACCATTGCACGTCGGCCAGCAATAACTGGTCCGCCTGCACCTGGGTGGCGCCGACGCGGAAACGCCGGCCCCCCTCCACACGAATGCCCAGCAGGCCATTGGGCAGCTTTTCCCAATCGCGGATCAGCGCCTCGCAGCCCAGCTCGGCACAGTGGGTGGCGGCCGCGCCGACCTCTTGACCGGCAAGCAAGCCGACCACCCCAAAGCCACTGCCCTGCTTCAGGCAGCGCGTGAGCATGTCCAGATAACGTGGTTCGAACAGCTGCAGGTCGAGGGTGCAACCGGGAAACAACACGGTATTGAGGGGAAACAACGGCAACATCACAGACTCCTCGCTCATACCAACAACGCCACCACCAGCGGCAGAAACACCGCGGTGGCCACGCCCATCAGGCTCATCGCCAGGGCGGCAAAGGCGCCGCTCTCTTCGTGCTCCTGCAGCGCCCGCGCGGTGCCTACCGCGTGAGCGGTCAGACCCAGAGCCATGCCTTGCGCCGCGGGGTGATGCACGCCGATGCGGCGCAACAACTCCGGCCCGCACATGGCGCCCAACACGCCGGTAATCAGCACGAACACAGCAGCCAGAGCGGCCACGCCACCAATCTGCTCGGCCACCAACATGGCGATCGGTGAGGTCACCGACTTCGGCGCCATGGTCATCAGCATCATGTGTTCGGCGCCGAACCACCAGCCCAGCAGCACGCACAGGCCGGTAGCCAATACACCGCCTATCACCAGAGCAACTGACGGATGCGCCGCAGGTTGACGAACAACGGCACCGCCAGCGCCACCGTGGCCGGGCCGAGCAGGATGATCAGCAATTGCGCACTCTGCTGGTATTCGCGGTAGCTGAGCCCGCAGGCCAGCAACACGCCGATCACCGCCAGCATCGACAGCAGCACCGGTTGCAATACAGGTTTCAACAGCTGCCAGCGATTGCGCTCATAGGCCGCCAGCGCCAACTGATAGGCGCCGAGGGTGATACCCACGCCAAACAACGGATGGTGGATCAGCGCCTGCCAGGCGGCGTGCCAGTCCAGGCTCATGACTCACCCCGGCGGCGTGCTTGGCGATCGATAAGCTTCTGCATCAGCCAGCCGGTAAACAGCAGCGACAGCAGCAACGACAGGACCAGCGCGCCGACAATTGCCCAGAAGTCAGCAACAATCGCTTGGGCATAGACCATCACCCCGACGGCCGCCGGCACCAGCAGCAGCGGCAGATAACGCAGCAGGCCGCCAGCAGCAACGCTTAGCGGCTCGCCGACTTCGCCGCTGACGAGTAGAAAAATGAACAGCAGCAGCATGCCGATGATCGGCCCAGGCAGCATGGAGAGGAACAATACGTTGATGGCGGTGCCGAGCAATTGAAACAGCACCAGCCAGGTCAGACCGCGTAACAGCATGGGAGTCTCCAGCGAGATGGCGCGGCCATTATGGCACGGCATTCCGAGGCAATAACTTACGTATTGGCATGCTCTTCGCTGCTTGACCGGGCACGCCCTGCATGGTGATCTAGGGGCCAAGGAGTTACACCCCTAAAAATAACAACACCCGCGTCCTCAAGGAGGATCTATGCCGCTCGTACCCGTAGCAGAACTCAAGGACTATATCGGCAAGGAACTAGGCAGTTCCGACTGGCTGACCATCGACCAAGAGCGCATCAATCAATTTGCCGAATGCACCGGCGACCACCAGTTCATCCACGTCGACCCAGAGAAAGCCAAGCTGACTCCGTTCGGCAGCACCATTGCCCACGGCTTTCTGTCGTTGTCGCTGGTGCCGATGCTGATGGAAAAAATCATGATCATGCCGCAAGGCCTGAAAATGGCCGTCAACTATGGCCTCGACAGCGTGCGCTTCATCCAGCCGGTTAAGGTCAACTCCAAGGTGCGTCTGGTGGTGACTCTGGTCGATGCCAACGAAAAGAACCCCGGCCAGTGGCTGCTCAAAGCCAAAGCAGTGCTGGAAATCGAAGGCTCACCGAAGCCCGCCTATATCGCCGAACCGCTGACCCTCTGCTTCGTCTGAGCGCCCACGCGCTGCTGCAACCTGCACGGGGCGCCAATGGCGCCCCGTGTGCATTTCTCCCCTGCTCCTTTGCGGCATACTGCCGAAGCCCCGTCGACCTGGATGTCCGCCATGCGCCACCTGCTTGCCCCTTTGAGCCTTGCCTTGCTGCTGACCGCCTGTGGTCAGGGCGAACCCCTGACGCCACCCAACGCCGTGCTGCCGGACGGCGGCCGCTACCGGGGCGAGATCGTCGATGGTTTGCTGCAGGGCCAGGGGCGAGTCGACTGCCGCAATGGCAGCTGGTACGCCGGGGACTTCAAGGATGGCCAGGCCGACGGCCACGGCGAATGGCAGGGCAGCAATGGCGAGCGCTATGTCGGCGAATTTCGTCAGGGTCTGTTCCACGGCCAGGGCGAACTCAGTGATGCAGACGGCAACCGCTACCAAGGCCAATTCAAGCACGGCCGCCGCCACGGCGAAGGCCAGTTGCAGCAAGGGGGGCTGAATTACCGCGGAGGCTTCAAGGCCGACCGCTATCACGGCTTCGGCACCCTCGATCTACCCGATGGCAGCCGCTATCAAGGCGCCTTCAAGCAAGGCGAACCCAGCGGCCAGGGCACTCGCAGCGACGCCGAAGGTGAACGCTTCACGGGCGAATTCGTCCATGGCCTGCTCAACGGCCAAGGCAGCTACAGCGGCAGCGATGGCGCCAGCTACAGCGGCGCATTTCGCGACAACCAGTTTCACGGCCAAGGCCGCTATGAAAGTGCCGAGGGCGAAGTCTGGGTGGGCACCTTCAAGCAGGGCGCACTGACCGGCCCTGGGGAATTCCATGGCGGCGACCAGCGCCACTACCAAGGCCAGTTCAGCCACTGGCGCTTTGCCGGCCAAGGTCGTTTGAGCCTGGCCGACGGCAGCGTCTACGAGGGCCAGTTCGCCCGTGACCTGTACCACGGCCCAGGCCGCCTAACCCTGGCCGATGGCCGCGTGCAGGCCGGTGAATGGCAATACGGCGAACGGCGCCGCGACGAACATCAGAAAGCCATCAGCGACCCGCTGGAACTGGGGCTGCTGGCCCAGGGCAGCGTGCTCGAACAGGCGCTGGCG
>NKIE01000026.1:9974-13938 GCA_002256055.1 Pseudomonas sp. PGPPP3
GAAAGCCATCAGCGACCCGCTGGAACTGGGTCTGCTGGCCCAGGGCAGCTTGCTCGAACAGGCGCTGGCGGCCGTGCCCGCCTCCACCCCGGCGATTGAGCTGTACAGCCTGACCGTGGCCGGCGATGGCCAGCAGAGCGTATTTCTGCGCGAGGCCGACTTCGCCAACCAACTGCTCAGCCAGCGCTTTGGTGCCCGTGGCCAAATCAGCCTGATCAACCACCGCGATCACCTGCAGGACCGTCCCCTGGCCACCCGCGAAAACCTCAGCCGCGCGGTGCAGACCCTGGCTCAGCGCAGCGGCCCGGAAGACCTGATCTTTATCTACCTGACCAGCCACGGCTCCAGCAACCATGAACTGTCCCTGGTACAACCGCGCCTGGAACTCAATGACCTGCCCGCTAGCGCCCTGGCCGAAGTCCTCAAGCCCTTGCAGCAACGGCACAAGGTCGTGGTGGTTTCCGCCTGTTATTCAGGCGGTTTTATCCGGCCACTGAAAGATGCCAAGACCCTGGTGATCAGCGCCGCGCGCGCCGACCGAGTGTCCTTTGGCTGCTCGGAAGACGCCGACTTCACCTACTTCGGCCGCGCCTTCCTGAGCGATGCCCTGAACGAGACAGACGACCTGCAGCAGGCCTTTGAGTTGACTAAAAAACATATTGCCGCACGGGAAAAAGCGGAAGACTTCCAACCCTCTGAGCCGCAGATATGGGCCCCCAAAGCGGTGCTCGCTCAATGGCACAAAATGCGTAAACAACAGGCCGAACAGGCGCTGAGCGCCGCGAGCACGGACAAACCAAGAGCCAGCCACTAAGCTGACCATCAACATTCAGAGAGCCTGTCTATGTACCTGACCCCGCAACGCATTTTGCTCGCCGGCGCCACCGGCCTGACCGGTGAACACCTGCTCGACCGCCTGCTCAACGAGCCGACCGTGGCGCGCGTGCTGGCCCCCAGCCGCCGACCGCTGGCTGCTCACCCGCACCTGGAGAATCCGGTTGGCGAGCTGGCTGCGCTGCTGCCACACCTGAGCGGCAATGTTGATATCGCCTTCTGCTGCCTGGGTACCACGATCAAGCAGGCCGGCTCCGAGGAGGCCTTTCGCGCCGTCGACCATGATTTGGTCCTGGCCTTTGCCGAACGCGCCCGCGCCCTCGGCGCCCGCCACCTGCTGGTGATCAGCGCCCTGGGCGCCGATGCGCAATCAGCGGTGTTCTACAACCGGGTCAAAGGCGAACTGGAAGCCGCACTGCAGGCCCAGGACTGGCCGCAACTGACCATCGTCCGGCCATCTCTGCTGCTTGGTGCGCGCCGTGAATTTCGCCTTGGCGAGCGTCTGCTGGCACCTCTGGCGCGCTGGATTCCGGGCAAGTACCGCGGCATCAAAGCCTGCACCCTGGCCCACGCCCTGTGGCGCCTGGCCCTGGAGGAGCAGGACGGCACACGCATCATCGAGTCCGACCAACTGCGCCGACTGGGACGCTAAATGAAGTTCTATGACCAGCATGTACTGCCGCACCTGATCGACTTCGCCTGCGGCATGGGCGCAGTGATGAAGACCCGCGCGCAGATCGTTCCGCAGGCCGAGGGCCGAGTGCTGGAGATCGGCATCGGCAGCGGCCTTAATTTGAGTTTCTACGACCCGACCAAGGTCAGCGTGATCGTCGGCGTCGACCCCTCGGCAGCCATGCAGAAGCTGGCCCAGCAACGGGCCGCAGAGATCAGCATCCCGGTCGAAATGATCGCCCTAGAACTGGGGCAGATCCAGGCCGCCGATGCCAGCTTCGACAGCATCGTCTGCACCTTCACCCTGTGCACCATCCCCGACGCCATGGCCGCCCTGCAGGAGATGCGCCGGGTGCTCAAGCCCGGCGGCAAGCTGCTGTTCAGCGAGCACGGCCTGGCGCCGGATCTGCCGGTGGTGCGCTGGCAACATCGCCTGACCCCGCTGTGGAAGCCATTCAGCGGCGGCTGCCACCTGAACCGCGATATTCCCGCGTTGATCGAAGCCGGCGGTTTCAGCATCGGCCAGCTCGACAGCAGCTACCTGAAAGGCCCGCGGCCGATGACCTGGGTGTCGCGCGGCTGGGCCTGCTGAGCCGAAGTCAGCCCCTCGCCGCTACCCGCGCAGCGCAAGAGCATCGACCAGGCCCTCGGCGATCGCCATGCCCACCAGCTCAGCCAGGGTTTCGGCCTGCATGCGTTTCATCACCCGCGAGCGATAGAGGTCGATGGTCTTGACGCTGATCGCCAGTTGCTCGGCCATTTCCCGGTTGGTGTAGCCCCGCACCAACGGCAGCAGCACGTCGCGCTCGCGCGGGGTCAGGCTGGCCAGGCGTTCCTGCACCGCCTGCAGGCGCGGATCTGCTTGCGCGGTGCTGGCCGGGCGCCGGGCCAGGGCCTCTTGCACACTGTCCAGCAGCAGTTGCTGGTTATAGGGCTTCTCGATGAAATCCACCGCGCCGGCGCGAAAAGCGCGGACCACGATGGGCACGTCGGCATGCCCGCTGACGAAGATCAGCGGCAACTCGATACCGCGCCGGCGCAGTTCCTCCTGCACGTTCAGGCCGCCCATGCCGGGCATCCGCACGTCCAGCAACACGCAGGCATTGCTGGCCGGATCGCAGGCCTCGAGAAAAGCTCGGCCACTGGTAAACGGCAGCGCCTTGAGGCCCACCGACTCCAGCAGCCAGACAGTGGAGTCGAGCATGCCCTGGTCATCATCGACCACGTACACCTGTTGTTGCGCTTGTGCCGGCATGTCTCAGTCCTCGGTTAATTCTGTTTGTTCTGATGATTCGGTTTCGCTGCGGCCCAGGGGCAGGCGGCACTCCAGGCACAGACCACCGCTGGGGTCTGGATGGGCCTCTAGAGCGCCGCCGAAACCTTCGATGATGCTGCGACTCATGGACAGCCCCAAGCCCAAGCCCTCGGGTTTGCTGGTGTAGAACGGGGTGAAGATATGCGCCAGCACGTCCGCCGCCACGCCAGCGCCCTCGCCCCAGGCACAGGCTGGGAAAACCCCGCCTGGTCGGTGACGCGGATGCACAGCTGACCGCCCTCCTCGCGGGCGCTCAGCTCGATCCGCGACGGCTCGTGGGGATGGGCGTCACGGTTGGCATCCAGGGCGTTGCGCAGCAGATTGAGCAGCACCTGTTCGAGCAGCACGCGGTCGGCATACACGCTGGGCAGGCTGGGGGCGAAGGCTTCGTCGATGCTGATCTGCCGGTTACTGGCCTCCCACTGACAGAGGCGCACCGCCTCGCGGGCGACCTCGTCCGGCTGCAGCGCCTGCATGCGGCGCTGGCCCTTGCGCAGGAAACCGCGCAGGCGCTTGATCACTTCGGCAGCGTGATTGGCGTGTTCGGTAATTCGCTCCAGGCCCTGAGCCACCCGCGCGACTGCCTGCGGATTGCTGCCCAGGCTTTGCAGGTAGCGCTGGCTGGCGCCGGCATAATTGACCACCGCTGCCAGCGGCTGATTGATTTCGTGGGCGATGCCCGAGGCCAACTCGCCAAGAGTGACCAGCCGCGCGGTGTGGGCCAACTCGTCCTGATGGCGGCGCTGCTGGGCCTCGCGTAATTCGCGCTCGGTCATGTCGCGGGCCACCAGCGAGTAATAGCGCTCGCCGCCGGCGGCGCAGTGAGCCAACAGCACCAGCGACACCGGCAACGGCGGCGCCGCTTGGCGCAGCAACTGCGCTTCGCTGTTCCACACGCCTTGCTGCTCGGCGGTCAGTCGCCCCTCGCCATGCAAGCGCTGCAAGTCAGCCGCTGGCAGTAGGCTGTCGAGGGCCGGCAGCGCGGCATCCGCGTCCAAGCCAAGGGCACGGCGAGCAGCCGGGTTGAGATAGCCGAGGGCACCATCGGCCTCGATAAACAGCACCAGGTCGGTGTTGGCCTCGACCACTTCGGCCAGGCGCCGCAAGTTCTCTTCGACCTGCACGCGGGCGGTGATATCGCGC
>NKIE01000913.1 GCA_002256055.1 Pseudomonas sp. PGPPP3
AAGTTGCACTGGCCAAGGTTCGTCGTGAGCGCATGGCGCACATCGAACTGGCTTCGCCGGTTGCTCACATCTGGTTCCTCAAGTCGCTGCCAAGCCGTATCGGCCTGCTGCTGGACATGACCCTGCGTGATATCGAACGCGTGCTCTATTTCGAGAGCTACGTCGTGATCGATCCGGGCATGACCACCCTTGAGAAAGGTCAGTTGCTGAACGACGAGCAGTACTTCGAAGCCATCGAAGAGTTTGGTGACGACTTCGACGCCCGCATGGGTGCCGAGGCTGTGCGCGAGCTGCTGCACGCGATCGACCTGGAGCACGAGATTGGCCGTCTGCGCGAAGAAATTCCGCAAACCAACTCGGAAACCAAGATCAAGAAGCTGTCCAAGCGCCTCAAGTTGATGGAAGCCTTCCACGGTTCAGGCAACCTGCCTGAGTGGATGGTGCTGACCGTTCTGCCGGTTCTGCCGCCAGATCTGCGTCCGTTGGTACCGCTGGACGGTGGCCGTTTCGCCACCTCCGACCTGAACGATCTGTATCGTCGGGTGATCAACCGTAACAACCGTCTGAAGCGCCTGCTCGACCTGTCCGCGCCGGATATCATCGTGCGCAACGAAAAGCGTATGCTGCAGGAAGCAGTCGATGCCTTGCTCGACAACGGCCGTCGCGGTCGCGCCATCACTGGTTCGAACAAGCGTCCGCTGAAGTCCCTGGCTGACATGATCAAAGGTAAGCAAGGTCGTTTCCGTCAGAACTTGCTCGGTAAGCGCGTGGACTACTCCGGTCGTTCGGTAATTACCGTAGGCCCGACCCTGCGTCTGCACCAGTGCGGTCTGCCTAAGAAGATGGCGCTCGAGCTG
>NKIE01000027.1 GCA_002256055.1 Pseudomonas sp. PGPPP3
GTGCTGTGCTGGGACATGGGCCGCAACCCGGTGTACCTGTGGACCCTGCCGATGTTCCATTGCAACGGCTGGTGCTTCCCCTGGGCGCTGGCGGCCACCGTCGGCACCAGCGTGTGCCTGCGCCATGTGCGCGCCGAGGCGATCTACCCGGCGATTGCCGAGCATGGCGTCGATCACTTCTGCGGTGCGCCCATCGTTCTCAATATGCTGGCCAACGCCCCGGCCGAGTTGCAGGCGCTGAAGACCCGGCCGGTCAAGGTGCTGACCGCCGGTGCAGCGCCACCCGCGGCGGTGATTCAGGCCATGGAGGCGCTGGATTTTCGCGTTACCCACGTTTACGGCCTGACCGAAACCTACGGCCCCAGCGTGGTCTGCGAGTGGAAGAGCGAGTGGGATGCACAAGAGCCGGCCGCCCGCGCCAAGCTCAAGTCGCGCCAGGGCGTGCGCGCCACCTTGCTGGATGGCCTGATGGTGGCTGATCCGGACACCTTGCAAGCGGTGCCGAAAGACGGCCAGACCATTGGCGAGATCATGATGCGTGGCAATGTGGTGATGAAGGGTTACCTGAAAAACCCCAGCGCCACCGCCGAGGCCTTCGCCGGCGGCTGGTTCCACTCCGGCGACCTGGCGGTGTGGCATGCCGATGGCTATGTGGAGATCAAGGACCGCAGCAAGGACATCATCATTTCCGGGGGTGAAAACATCTCATCCATCGAAGTCGAAGACGTGTTGTACCGCCATCCGCAGATTCTCGAAGCCGCGGTGGTGGCCATGCCCCACGCCAAGTGGGGCGAAACCCCGTGTGCCTTCGTCACCCCGCGTGTTGGCGCCGAACTCAGCGAGGCCCAGGTGATTGCCTGGTGCGAGCAGCACATGGCGCGCTTCAAGGTACCCGGTAAAGTGGTGTTCGGCCCGTTGATCAAGACCTCCACCGGCAAGGTGCAGAAGTTCTTGTTGCGTGAGCAGGCACGGGCGCTGGCCAGCGTGGCGGCCTTGATGCCGGATAGATAGGCTCCGTGCACCGTGGCGAACATCTGCTTGTGGGTGGCCTCGCCAGCGAAGAACAGGCGGTTGCCAATCGGCGCCGCCAGGTCGTCGCGCATAACTGGGGTGGAGCCCAGTTTGAAGAACGAGAAAGCGCCATAGCTGAACGGGTCCTGGCTCCAGCGGGTGATTTGGTAGCCGATCGGCTCGGGGATGCCGTTGCCGAACAGCTGGCGCAGGCGCTGCATGGCGCTGGCGACGATTTGCGCATCACTCCAGGCTTCGATTTCGCCGCCAAAGTCTCCGGCGTTGAAACCCAGCAAAATTGGTTGCCCAGTCAGCCGGCCGAGGTTCAGCCACTGGCTCCATTTGCCATGCTCGGCCAATGGCGGGATGTACTCCAGCCAGTCCTGCTGCGGCCAGAACTGGCTTGGGAAGCGCAGGTAGCATTTGTTGAAGTTGCCCATGCCCAGTTTGGCAATGGCCGTGGTCTTTTTGCTGGGCAGCGCAGGGGTGAACTTGATCACGCCCTTTTTCAGGACGCCCAGCGGCACGGTGACGATCACCCGGTCGGCGGTGAAACTGCCCTTGTTGGTGGTGACGCTGACCTTCGCGGTGCTGGAGTTGATGCTTTTGACCGTCTGGTTGAACTGCACATTGAGGTTGCTGGCCAGGTAGTTGATCAGCGTGCGGTAGCCATCGGCAAACACTGCGTCTTCGCCATCGTAACCACCCATGCTGTCGAACCAGTAGGTCGACAGTTCGTTACGGCTGCCGGCGTATTCCTGTTCGACCGTGCTGTTGCTGATGAAACTGAGCAGCTCCTTGTCGTCTTCGCTGAGGGTCGACCAGTCCAGCTGGTCTTCGATGGTGCTGCGCACCGAGCTGTCCTGATTGGCTTTTTGCCCTTGGCTGATGGCCCACTCATGCTCGCCCTTGAGTTCGTCCAGGCGTTGTTTGCGTGCGCTATTGATGGGACGCCCATCGACGTCATAGTCCACGACGCTGTCGTAGCTGGTGGTGATCAGTTGTGCGCCGGCTTTTTGCGCCAGGGGTGTCAGTGGGTTGCCGTCCATTTCGTGAATCCACGAGGCGCCTAGATCCACCGGCGCATCCGCCCAGGCGGCACTGGTCCAGGTACGCCCACCCAAGCGGCTGCGGCCCTCCAGAATCGTGACCTGATGGCCTTGGCCGCTCAGTTGTCGGGCGGCCGCCAGTCCGGCCATACCCGCACCAATGACGATGATGTTTTTCGGGCTACTGGTGGTGGCGCCGAAGCTGGCGCGGCTGGCCATGGCGGCAACCATGGTCAGGCTGGCACCTTTTAACAGGTCACGACGGTTCATCAGGGCACTCTCCTGTTGCGGTTTTTTATTGGTTTTCAGGGTTAGCCGTTGCTAGCGGTGAACGACTCGGCATCGGGGTAGGGGAACCATTCCGGGTCATCCAGTGCTTGTGGCGCGATCATCACCATCTTCGAACGGCGGAATTGCTCCAGACCTTCGATGCCCAGTTCGCGGCCCTGGCCGGTCATTTTGCGGCCGCCAAAGGGCACGCAATCGTTGTCGTTGAGCGGGGTGTTGACCCAGACGATGCCGGACTCGATCTCGTTGATCGCGCGCATGGCTTCGGCCAGGTTCTCGGTGTAAATGTTGGCGCCCAGGCCGAACTCGGAGTCGTTGGCCAGGGCGATGGCCTCATCCAGATCACGCACCTTGCACACCGGCGCCAGTGGGCCGAAGCACTCGCCGTGCATGATGTCCATGTTGTGGCTGACCTCCAGTACGGTGGGCTGGTAGTACCAGCCGGTGTCCAGTCCGGCCGGGCGCTCGCCGCCGCAGACCCGCGTGGCGCCCTGCTCAATGGCGCGCGCCACGATGCCTTCGACGCGCGCGCGTTCACGCTGGCTGGCCAGCGGGCCGATGTCTACGCACTCCAGGCCGTTGCCAATACGCAGGGCGCGGGCTTCACGGGCCAGCGCGCTGACGAAGCGCTCATACACCGCCTCATGCACATAAAAACGCTCGGCCGAGGTGCACACCTGGCCGCAGTTGAGGAAGGCAGCAAAGGCCGCGCCGCGGGCGACGATGTCTATCGGGGCCGAAGGCATGACGATAAACGGATCGTTGCCGGAGGCTTCGATCAACACCGGTTTGAAACGCAGCGCCGCGCTTTGCGCCACCGCCTGGCCGGCGCCGACGCTGCCGGTAAAGGCCACCGCGTGGGTGTCTTTATGAGCGACCAGATAGCGGCCGACTTCAGCTCCACCGGTCAACACCTGCACCAGGCCTGCGGGTAAATGGGCAAAGGCCGGCATCAGCAACAACAGAGTCAGTGAGGTCAGCTCCGAGGGTTTGACGATGATCGAGTTGCCGGCGGCCAGCGCGGCAGCGGCCTGCCAGCCGAACAGCAGCACCGGGAAGTTGTACGGCACGATCGACACCACGTTGCCCAGCGGCTCCTTGATGGTCATGTGCAGTTGTCCGGCCACCGCTGGGCCTGCCACCCGGCCCTGTTCCTGGCGGGCCAGTTCGGCGTAGTAACGGAACGCCGAGGCCGAGGCGCCGGCTTCCCATTCAGCCTCGCGATAGGGCTTGCCCATCTCACGGGTCAGGCATTCGCCCACACTGGCGCTTTGCTCAAGGAGCAACTCCGCGACCCGATGCAGGGCGTCGGCGCGTTCGACTGAGCTGAGTGCCCACCAGGCTTTTTGTGCCTGCGTGGCGGCGCGGATGGCCTGCTGCATTTCGCCTTCGCACGCTTCGGCGTACTCACCGATGACCGCCTCGGTGGCCGGGTTGATGATCGGCAGCGCGGCGCCAGTGCCCAGTTGATAGCGGCCATTGATGAAGTGCTGGGCAGAGCGTTCGCGCATCAGGGTTTCGGTGGCGGTTGGCATGACAGGGTCCTTAACAGTGACGGGGTTTATTGCAGGCGGTCTTGCAGGGCGTAGTGCAGGTAGGCCAGTTGCAGGCCTTTGCGTTGCAGCCAGGGGCTGGCGGGCAGGCGTGCTGGAAGCTGGCGGAACACCGCCGAATTTTCGTTTGCGCTCAGTGCCTGGCCGGCCAAGCTGCGGGCCATGGCGCGGCCCAGCCAGGCGGCGGTGTTGACCCCGGAGCCGAAGCAGCCGAGGTTGAACAGCACGCTGGTGTCGTCTGGAGCACGGCCCCAGGTCGGCACCATCTTGCGGGTCACTGCGACCAGCCCACGCCAGAAGAACTCGCTGTCGAGCACACCGCAGGCGGGGAATTTCTGCCGAATCAGTTGCTCCAGCGCGGCACGCATCTTGCCGTCCTGGCGTGGGTCGCCCCAGGTGTCGCTGCGCGCACCGAACAGCAAGCGGCCATCGTTCAGGCGTCGGTAGTAACTGACCAACATGCGCGTGTCGGACATCGGCGCCAGGCTGTGCAGGCCAATGGCCTGCCATTGGGCCGCGCTCAGCGGGCGGGTCACCAGAATGTTGGAGATGGCTGGCAGCACCCGGTTGCGCAGGGCGAGCGGCTCTTCGCTGTCGCGGTAGCCATTGCTGGCCAGCACCACCTGGCGGGCGCGCACTGTGCCGTTGGGGGTGATGAGTTCATGCCAGCCGGCTTGCTTGCGCCACTGCTGCATCGGCGAGTGGGCATACAACTGGGCGCCGTGGCGGCTGGCAGCCGCCGCCAAGCCATAGGTCAATTGCAGCGGATTGATGCCGCCACCTTCGAGCATGTGCAGGGCGCCAAACTGATCCGGCCCGCCATGGCCGACGCTGGCAAACTCGCTGGCGCTGAGCAGGCGATTGGGGATTCCTGCGCGGGCCAGTTGTTGGCCTTCTTCGGCCAGCTCGGCGTGGGCACCCGGCGAGTGGGCGACTTGAAAGATGCCGTTGCCGCAGGCCTGCAGGTCGAAGTTTTCCTCGGCGGCCAGTTGGTAGATCAGCGCCTGGCCTTCGCGTTGGGCGGCAAAGAACGCCCGTGCCTCGGCCTCGGGCCAGCGCTGGAAGACGGCTTTGGCTGACAGCTTGCTGGCCGGTAGCGTGTTGAAGCCAGCGTTGCGCCCGCTGGCGCCCCAGCCAATGGCCCCGGCTTCCAGAACCAGAGCCTGGATGCCGTGGTCGCGGGCCAGGTGCAGGGCCGTCGACAGGCCGGTATAGCCCCCGCCAATAATGGCCACTTCAACCTGGCGGTCGCCGCTCAAGGACCCATAGTCGGGCGCTGCCACGTTGCTCGCCCAATAGCTGGGGTGAAAGCGCTGACGGTCGTACAGGCTGGGGTGATAGATCGCGGCAGTCATCGGGTTACCAAAGGCATAAGGCGGGCAGACGGCTCAGCCTAGGGGGACGCGGGCGGGCCTAACAACATGCGATTTGTGTGCTACGGTATTAAAAAAACTAACAGCGAGTCGCCCCTATGCCCGCCCTGCGTTTACCGTCTCTGAATGCCGTCCGTGCCTTTGAGGCTGCTGCCCGGCTGGGCAGTTATGTGGCCGCAGCGGCGGAGTTGTGCGTCACTCAGCCCGCCATCGGACGCCACGTCAAAGCCCTGGAAGAGCGCCTGCAGACCGCGCTGTTCCTGCGCACACCGCGCGGTGTGCTGCTCACCGATGAGGGCCGGCGCTACTTCGAGCAGGTCAGTGCGGCGCTGGCGCAGATCGCCGCGGCCACTTATGAGCTGGAGTCTCGTGCCCAGGAACGCTGGCTGCGCCTGATCGTGGTGCCGGGGTTTGCCGGGCGCTGGTTGCGTCATCATTTGGCGGAGTTTCGTGCCCTGCATCCGGGGGTGCGGATTGCCTTGGAGCCCAACCCGTCCTTTACCGCGCTAAGCGCCGAGCGGGCCGATTTGGGCATCGCTTTTGGCGAGCCGGAGGAGTTCCAGAGTCCAGCCGAGGTGCTGCTGCGACCGGCGATTTTCCCGGTCTGTTCGCCACAGTTTCTCCAGCAGCATGGCCCGCTGCACAGCGTTGCTGACCTGCTGCGCCAGGTGTTGCTGCACGAGGATGACGGCACCTGGTGGGACACCTGGCTGCAGGCTCAGGGCGTGCGTGCCCGCACCAGCAGTGAGATGTCGTATGTCAGCGCCGATCAGGTGATCGAACTGGCCCTGGACAGCGCCGGTATTGCCCTGACCAATCAATGGCTGGTGGCTGATGAGTTGGCCAGCGGCCGGTTAGTGCGTCCGCTGCCTCAGCAGAGTGTGCACGAGGCCTATGTGCTGTTGACTCCCGGGACGGTGCTCACTCCGCAAGCCCAGGCGTTTCGCCACTGGCTGTTGGGCAAACTACAAAACGCTCCGGTGCTCTGAATAGGGTCTGTTCAGTTATTAGTTTATTTAACAGCCTGATGCCCTAAACGCATGTTGTTGATGCTGCCTCGGGGAACTACCTTGGTTCTTGCCCAGCGTGATTAACCTGGCAGGCATGGGTGTTTGATGGGGGCTGGCAAGGACGTCAGGTCGCTGTTGCTGTCCGGCGACGGCAAGCGATGTGTCGCGAGACATGAGCTCTTTCACACATGCAGGCCGGTAAGCGGTTAATCACGCGGGGTCATGAGGCTAGCGACCATCCACGACTGTCAGTGAGAGTGTCTATGCGTATCCGAGTGAGCCAGCCAGCGGCGTTGTTGTGTGCCAGCCTACTTGCCTTGAGTGCTCCGGCACTGCAAGCCCAAGAGCCGGTATTGAATGTACTGAACTGGTCCGAGCTGATCTCGCCTGAGGTACAGACCGCTTTTAGCCAGCAGCATGGCATCAAGCTGCACTACGACATCCTCGACAGCGATGACACCCTGGAAAGCAAGCTGCTAGCCGGACATTCAGGCTTCGATGTGGTCTACCCGTCGTCGTCCTATATGGTCAAGCAGGCTCAAGCGGGTGCGTATCAGGCGCTCGACTGGTCGAAGATCAGCAATCGCGGGCAGCTTGATCCAGCGCTGCTGAAAAAGCTGGAAATGCACGATCCGCAGAACAAATTTGGCGTGCCGTTTCTTTGGGGTACCGACGGTATGTTGGTCAACGTGACCAAGGTGCAGGCCATTCTCGGTAAGGATTTTGATCTCAATAGCTGGGACTTGCTGTTCAACCCCGAGGTGGTTAGCAAGCTGAAAGGTTGTGGCGTGTCGTTGCTCGACTCACCGCAGGATGTGTTCTCGGTGATGCTCAAGTATTTGGGCCGCGATCCAAGCAGTGAGAATCCAGATGACTATCAGGCTGCATTTGCGCAGCTCAAGAAAATTTGGCCATCGATTCGCCAGGTTAACTCCACCCCGCGTGATCCGGTCGCGCGCGGCGAAGTCTGCGTGGCGATGGCCTGGAGTGGCGATGCTGGGGTGATGCAGCGCATCGTGCAGGAAAATAAATTGGATATGGAAATCCGCTATGTCACGCCAAAAAATCAGACGCCGATTTGGTTCACCATGATGGGTATTCCCCAAGATGCGGCCAATAAAGACCATGCCTACGCTTGGATTAACTACTTGCTTGATCCGCAAGTGGCAACGCAGTTAAGCGCATACAACAGCTATCCCAGTGCAGTAACGGCGGCGCAGTTGGCCGGTCGTGAGGCCAAGGATGGGCGCTATGCACCTACGGCGCAGGAGATTGAGTCCTTCTATGTATTTGCCCCGATCAGCAACAAAACCGTGCGCGTGATGACCCGTTACTGGCGTCAACTTTATACGGTCCAATGATTCGCTATTCTTCGTGTGAAACTGCATTTGCCCCGCTTACTGCGGGGCTTTTTTTGGAGGCTCCATGAGCATCTCTCGGCGCGATTTTCTCAACGGCGCGGCTCTTACCATTGCAGTGGGCATGACCCCTGTGCGTTGGCTGCAGGCCGCCCCTGCGCGCTACTACCCGCCGGCTTTGCAGGGCTTGCGCGGCAGTCACCCAGGCTCGTTCGAGGTGGCTCACGAAATGGGCTGGCAGAAGAAAGTATTCAACACCGATGGTTTGCCGATCGAGGAAGAGTACGACCTGGTCGTGGTCGGTGCCGGGATCAGCGGTCTGGCGGCGGCCTGGTTTTACCGGGAGAAACATCCGGCTGCGCGAATCCTGCTGCTGGATAACCACGACGACTTCGGCGGGCATGCCAAGCGCAACGAATTTAACGCCGCTGGCCGGCTGTTCCTCAGCTATGGCGGCAGTGAGTCGCTCGACTCACCCAAGGCGCACTTCAGTCCGGTGGTCTATCGCTTGCTGGAGCGGTTGGGGGTGAAAGTCGAGCGTTTCGAAAAGGCCTTTCTGCAGGATTTGTATAGCGATCTGAATTTAGGCAGTTCGGTGTTCTTCGATCGGCAGACCTTTGGTCGCGATCAGTTGGTGGCCGGTCAGCCGGAGGAGGGGGAAGGCACGCCGGATTGGAACGGCTTTATCGAGCAATTCCCTTTGCCGATCAGTGATCGCGACAAGTTGCGCGAACTCTATGCCGGGGAGCAGGACTACCTGGCGGAGTTGGCGGAAGAGGACAAGGCCGATTACCTGACGCGCATCAGCTACCGCGATTACCTGCGCAAACATGTGCAACTGTCCGAGGCGGCGTTGGCCTATTTCAAGCAGATCAGCAATGACTACGGCGGCTGCACCATCGAGTTCATTCCGGCCAGTGATGCCCATGCCATGGGCTTTCCTGGCTTTGCCGGGTTGGGTTTGGCGGAGGATGAGCTGGAGGCAGAGGAAGAGCCCTACATTTACCACTTCCCCGATGGCAATGCGTCGGTGGCCCGTCTGTTGGTGCGCAGCCTGATTCCAGGTGTGGCGCCGGGCAACAGCATGGAGGACATCGTGCTGGCGCCGTTTGATTACGCCAAGCTGGATGGCCGTGGACAGCCGGTGCGCTTGCGTCTGAACAGCACGGCGGTCAGCGTGCAAAACCGCGCCGGTGGCGTGGATGTCGGCTACAGCACGGGCGGTCAATTGCACCGCGTGCGCGGCAAGCAGTGCGTGTTGGCCTGCTACAACATGCTGATCCCTTACATCCTGCGCGACCTGCCGGCGGCCCAGGCACACGCTTTGAGTCAGAACGTCAAATTGCCGATGGTTTACACCGATGTACTGATCAGTAATTGGCAGAGTTTCATCAAGCTGAGCGTGCAGTCGATCTACTCGCCGAACATGCCGTTTGCCCTGGTGTTTCTGGATTTTCCGGTTGATCTGGGTGGTTATCTGGCCCAGCGTGATCCTGACCAGCCGATCTGTGTGCGCATGGTCCATGTGCCAAGCGTGGAGGGCGCCGGGCCGGATCTGCGCACCCAAGCGCGGGCGGCCCGCGGACAGATTTATGCGACCACCTTTGCCCAGTACGAAGAAAGAATCCGTGACCAGTTGCAGCGCATGCTCGGCGCCGGTGGTTTCGAGCAGCAACGGGATATTCTGGCGATCACCGTGAATCGCTGGCCCCATGGCTATTCATGGGCCAGCAATTCGCTGTGTGACGGTGAGGATGGTGGCGAGGCGCTCATGCACCTGGCGCGCAAGCCGCTGGGCCAGGTGGCCATCGCCAACTCCGACGCGGCCTGGGACGCTTACCTGCACAGCGCCATCGATCAGGCCTGGCGCGCGGTGGGCGAGTTGAGCTGAGTCATGCTGGGTGGCCTAATTGGCCACCCAGCAGGCGTTTACTCGGGGCGCTGAAACAGCTTCATCAGCAGTTGGTTCTGCTCACTCGGCGGGCCGAAGTAGCGGATATACAGGGCCTGGCCGGCGGCACTGCGTTGTACGGCACTTAAGCCACGGTCCACGGCCAGACGCCAGGCGTCGTCGCCGCGGGCTAGTGGCAAAGCAACGGGCAGCACATCGAACAAGCGCTCGGGCACCAGCAGTTCGCTGCCGCGCGGATTTTCGGCCTGGTAGTTGAGCAGCACCAGGCGATCGGCAAAGAACGCATCGACCTGGCCGTTCACCACCATGGCCAGTCCTTCGGCATTGCTGGGTACTTCGCGCAGCTCCGACTGCAGGCCGAGGGCGCGCATCCGCGCCCTTGCCCAGTCGACGCTGACGCTGTCTTTGAGTACCGCGAAGCTGTGTCGGCTGAGCCCCTGGTTGATGCTGGCGCGCCATACCGGGCCGCGTGGTTGGGCGCCTTCATTGATGGGCGTAAGCAGGCTGGCCGGCGCGTCGCGGCGCACCACCACGCCCAGGCCGGCGGCGAAGTAGGGCAGAGAAAAACTCACCTGCTCGCGGCGTTTGAGGGTATCGCCCACCGCGCTGCACACCGTATCGACCTGCCCTTCGGCCACGGCCTTGAGCATCGTGGCCGCTGTCAGGGGTTGAAAGTGCAGCTTCAGCGCCGGTAGAGCGAGTTGCTGCTTGAGCTGTTCGCCGAGTAGGCCGCACATCTCGATGGCATAGCCGCTGGGCTGCTCGGTCGTGCCGGCCGAGAAGGGCGCATCACCGGCGACGAAGCCGAGGGTGAGGGTCTGGCTGGCGCGAATCTGCGCCAGGTGGTCGGCGGCGTGAGCAGGCAGTAGGGCGCTGGTCAGCAGCAGGGCGGCGAGGCCGCGCAGGTAGGGTTGCCGGGCGATCATAGGGCGCGCTCCTTCTTATCCAGTTCGGCGACCAGGCGTTTGGCGATGATGCCGAACAGCAAGTAGCCGGCGATCATTACCAGAGCGGCGCCGAAGACGGCTTCCAGGCCCGAGGCATACAGGGCGTAGAAGCAGTAGAGCATGCCAATCAGCAGGATCAGGCTGTTACGGCGGAACACCTCGAGTGGCACGCGGGCCTTGTACATGATCACCAGCAGCCCGGAGAGCGCGGTGACATAAGGGATCAGGTTGGTGACGGCCGCCAGGTTGACCAGTTTGCCGAACTGCTCGCTGACGTTCGGTGAGATGGTCGACAGGGCAATCAGGCTCTGCAGAATGGCGCAGCACAAGAGGCCCAGCAGTGGCGCGTCGAAACGATTGACGCGGGCGAAGAGGCGCGGGAACAGGCCTTGGTCGGCGGTGACCTTGGCGGTTTGCGCCAAGGTGAACTGCCAGCCGAGCAGGGAGCCGACACAGGCCAGCACGGCCAGGCCCATGACGATGTTGCCGATGCCGTCATTGAACATCTGCGCATACACCAGGGCGAACGGCGCGCTGGAGTTGGCCAGCTCGGCGTTGGGCACGATGCCTTGAATGACGGTGGTCGAGAGCACGTAGACCACCGCCGCGCCGAGGGTGCCGAACAGGCAGGCCAGCGGCACGTTGCGCTTGGGGTTTTCGACGGTATCGGAGTTTTGTGCCGCCGATTCCATGCCGAGGAAGGCCCATAGGGTCAGCGGGATGCTCTGGGTGATGGCATCGCTGACCTCAAGGTTGTTCGGGTTCCAGGCGGCGCTGAATACTGCGGGGGAGAACCAGAACCAGCCGATCACGCACAGGCCTGCCACTGGAATGATGATCCCCCAGACGGTGATCGAACCCAGGCGTCCAGTCAGGCTGGCGCCGCCGAAATTGGCGAAGGTGGTCAGCCAGATCATGCTCAGCGTGCCGACAAACAGCGGAATCGAACCGCTGCCCAGCCAGGGTACGAAGGGCGTCAGGTAACCCACCGCGGCGATGCTGATGGCTACGTTGCTGATCACCAGCGAAAGAAAATACAGGTACGAGCAGAGGAAGAACGCCGATCTACCGTGGGCTTCCTCGCTGTAGGCCGACATCCCGCCGGAGCGCGTGCAATAGATGCCGCACTGGGCAAAGCAGTAGGCAATGGCCATCGAGCCGGCGGCGGTGATGATCCACGACAGCAGTGACACGGCGCCGAGTTGAGCCATGCTCGAGGGCAGCAGGATGATCCCCGAGCCCATCATATTGACCGTGACCAGGGTGGTCAGGGCCACTAGGCCCATCTTCTTGTTTGACTCGGCCATGGCGGCATCCTTGTGGTCTGGCGTGGTTCTCGTTAGGGCGAACAGCACTCAGGCCCGTAGGCGGTTGCCGTGCGGGCCTGAGCGGTACTGCTTTAGCGAGTCTAGCGGTAGCTGATGCCGGGTTGGGCGGTACTGATCCGGGTGCCCGCCGTACCCTGCACGATAGCCTCGATATCTGGCAGCGAGCCGATCACTGCGACTTTGCCCGTTTCGCGGGCGAATTCACAGGCCGCTTGCACCTTGGGCCCCATGGAGCCAGCGGCAAAACCGAGCTTCTCTAGCTCATCCGGATGAGCTTGGGCGACCGCCTTTTGGGTCGGTTTGCCCCAGTCGATGTACACGGCGTCCACGTCGGTGGCGATCACCAGTAATTCGGCTTCCAGCTCGGCAGCCAAAAACGCCGAGCAGAGATCTTTGTCGATCACCGCTTCCACGCCCACCAACTTGCCGTCCTTGTACATGGTCGGAATGCCACCGCCGCCAGCCGCGACGACAATGGTGCCTTTCTCCAGCAGCCACTTGATCGGGCGGATTTCAAAGATGCGCTTGGGACGTGGACTGGCCACCACGCGGCGGAACTTGTCGCCATCCGGGGCAATAGTCCAACCCTTTTCGGCAGCCAGTTGCTCGGCTTCGGCCTTCGGGTAGACCGGGCCGATTGGCTTGGTCATGTGCTGGAAGGCCGGGTCGGCCGGGTCGACTTCAACCTGGGTGAGCAGGGTGGCGAATGGCACCTCGACGGGCAGCAGGTTGCCCAGCTCCTGTTCGATCATGTAGCCGATCATGCCTTCGGTTTCGGCGCCGAGCACATCCAGCGGGTAGGGGTTCTTGGCATCGTAGGCATTGCCTTGCAGGGCCAGCAGGCCCACTTGTGGGCCGTTGCCGTGGGCCACCACCAGCTCATTGCCGGTGGCGATCTTGGCGATCTGCTCACAGGCGATACGCACGTTATCGCGCTGGTTCTCGGCGGTCATGGCTTCGCCGCGGCGTAACAGGGCGTTGCCGCCCAAAGCGATCACTAGACGCATATTGATCTCCTGAATCAAAACGGGTGGAGAAGCGTTGTACGCTTTTCCACCCTAAGGAATTTCTATAGCAAGCAGAGCCGGTTTTGGGTCTTTTGAGCTAGAGCCAGGCAAGGCGCAATTGGGCGAGGGCGCGGAGTTTACGAGCTGTAAATGAGCAGCCCGAGCCCAATTGCAACGCAGCATGGCCGACGATCAAGAGATCCAAGGCCGGTTCTTAAACGTTGCCGAGGGTGGCAACCATGACTGCTTTAATGGTGTGCATGCGGTTTTCCGCCTGGTCGAAGGCGATGCAGGCCGGCGACTCGAACACTTCTTCGGTCACTTCCACTCCGTTGGCGAGGAACGGGTACTGCGCTACCAGTTGTTTGCCAACCTTGGTGTCGGTGTTGTGAAACGCCGGCAGGCAGTGCATGAACTGGGTGCGCGGGGTGCCGCTGGCCTTCATCATTTCGGCATTGACCTGATACGGCAGCAGCAGCTTGATGCGGTCGGCCCAGGCTTCCACGGGTTCGCCCATCGAGACCCATACGTCGGTGTGGATAAAGTCGACACCCTTGACCGCTTCTTTCGGGTCTTCGGTGAGGGTGATGCGCGCGCCGCTTTCGGCAGCGAAAGCCTTGCACTGCTCAACCAGTTCTTCCAACGGCCACAGGGCTTTCGGGGCGGCGATGCGCACGTCCATGCCCAGCTTGGCGCCGATCAGCAGCAGCGAGTTACCCATGTTGTTGCGCGCGTCGCCCAGGTAGGCGTAGCTGATGTCATGCAGTGGCTTGTCGCTGTGTTCGCGCATGGTCAGCACGTCGGCGAGCATCTGGGTCGGGTGGTATTCGTCGGTCAGGCCGTTGAATACTGGTACGCCGGCGTACTTGGCCAGGTCTTCAACGATTTCCTGTTTGAAGCCGCGGTACTCGATGGCGTCGTACATGCGCCCGAGCACGCGGGCGGTGTCTTTCATGGTTTCTTTGTGACCGATCTGCGAGGAGTTCGGGTCGATATAGGTGACATTGGCGCCCTGGTCATAGGACGCGACTTCGAAGGCACAACGGGTGCGGGTCGAGGTCTTTTCGAAGATCAGCGCAAT
>NKIE01000799.1 GCA_002256055.1 Pseudomonas sp. PGPPP3
TCAGCGCGCTCAAGGCCTTCTACGGTGTGGCCGAGCAGGCGCTGGAGCCCCTGCTCGACGCCGGGTCGGCCGACACGCCACCCTGAACACGCCGCCGCTTGGGGCAAGCGCCGAGGCGCGCGCCGATGGCGGCGGGCATGATGGAGCCCTCTCGCCGCCGGAGCCATCGATGCCGCACCGTTTTGATCCCGCCAGTTCGCCACAGCACCGCGAGTTGATGGACGCTGCCTCGCGCATCGGCATGGCCCTGAGCAGCCGCAGCGCCGAGATCGAGGCCCACCGCTGGCTGCCGCAAGACATCGCCGACAGCCTGGCCGAAGCCGGCCTCTACCGCATGCTCACGCCCAAGGTGCATGGCGGGCACGAAGTTCCCCCGGGCAGCTTCTACCGCGTGGTCGAGCAACTGGCGCGTGGCGATGCCGCAGCGGCCTGGTGCTGCTTCATCTCGTGTACCTCGTCGGTACTGGCAGCCTACCTGCCGCAGGACGAAGCGGCCGCCCTCTTCGGCGCGCGCCCGCACCTCAAGGCGGCCGGGGTGTTTGCGCCCCGCGGCCGAGCCGTGCCCGCCGTGCAGAACGGTGTGACGGGCCTGCAAGTGAGTGGCCGCTGGGCCTGGGGCTCAGGCGTGCGCAATGCCGACATCGTCAGCGCCGGCTGTCTGCTGATGGGTGAAGACGGCAAGCCCGCCTTGCTGGACGATGGCGCGCCCGGCGCCGCCAATGCGGTGGCCATTGCCAAGGCCCGCGCCGGCCAGCCGCTCGATGCGCTGGAGACCCTGGCCAGCCAGTGGCTGCTGGAGCATCCGGAATACGACCCCGAGCTGGCCGATGCGGATGCCGCCATCGCCCGGGTGTAC
>NKIE01000800.1 GCA_002256055.1 Pseudomonas sp. PGPPP3
TGGAGCAATTGGCGGCCGAACTGGGGCAGCAGTTGCTGTTGGCCAAGGCTCAGGTCAGCACCGGCGAGTCATGCTCCGGCGGCGGCATTGCTGAAGCCATCACCCGCATTCCTGGCAGCTCGGCCTGGTTCGAGGCCGGTTACGTCACCTATTCAAACCGGCAGCAAACCCTGCAGCTGGGCGTGCCAGGCGAGTTGTTTGAACGCGTCGGCGCAGTCAGCCAAGAGGTAGTCGAAGCCATGGTGCGTGGCGCCCAGCAGCATAGCGGCGCCCGTTTTGCCGTGGCTGTTAGCGGCGTGGCCGGCCCCGACGGTGGTTCGCTGGATAAGCCAGTGGGCACGGTGTGGCGGGCCTGGGGCGACGGCGAACAGCTGTATAGCCAGCGCTGCCAGTTTGCCGGCGACCGTCAGGCGGTGCGTCGGCAAACGGTCGAAACCGCTTTGCGTGGGCTGATTCGACTGGCGGGCGGAGAAAAACCTGATGCGGGGTAGGCGAGCGACTTGCTCTGTGGAATAATACTGGCTACATATACAGTTGTTGGCGGCCAGATGGCCCTCTTGATCACGTGAGGTTGGTAATGGACGAGAATAAGAAGCGCGCCTTGGCTGCAGCCCTGGGCCAGATTGAAAAGCAATTCGGCAAGGGTGCCGTGATGCGTATGGGCGATCAGGATCGCCAGGCGATTCCGGCCATTTCCACCGGCTCCCTGGGCCTGGACATTGCTCTGGGCATTGGCGGCTTGCCGAAAGGCCGGATCGTCGAGATCTACGGTCCGGAGTCCTCGGGTAAAACCACCCTGACCCTGTCGGTGATTGCCGAAGCGCAGAAGTTGGGTGCCACCTGTGCCTTCG
>NKIE01000801.1 GCA_002256055.1 Pseudomonas sp. PGPPP3
GTAGGCAAGTTTTCCGATGGCGAGATCAGCGCCGAAATCAACGAAAACGTTCGTGGCAAGGACGTATTCCTGATTCAACCGACGTGCGCGCCAACCAACGATAACCTGATGGAACTGGTGGTAATGGCTGACGCCTTCCGCCGCTCCTCGGCATCCCGCATCACTGCGGTAATCCCCTACTTCGGTTACGCCCGCCAGGATCGCCGTCCGCGTTCTGCTCGGGTAGCCATCAGCGCCAAAGTGGTGGCTGACATGCTGACTGTCGTGGGCATCGACCGGGTTCTTACCGTCGATCTGCATGCCGACCAAATTCAGGGTTTCTTCGATATTCCGGTAGATAACATCTACGGCTCCCCGGTTCTGGTGGATGACATCGTCGATCAACGCTTCGAAAACCTGATGATTGTCTCCCCCGACATTGGCGGCGTAGTGCGTGCCCGTGCCGTGGCCAAGACCCTCGGTGTTGACCTGGCGATCATCGACAAGCGTCGCCCCAAGGCTAACCAGTCGGAAGTGATGCATATCATCGGCGACGTTGAAGGCCGTACCTGCGTACTGGTCGACGATATGGTCGATACCGCCGGCACCCTCGGCCACGCTGCCAAGGCCCTTAAGGACCACGGCGCAGCCAAGGTCATTGCCTACTGCACCCACCCGGTGCTGTCGGGTCGCGCGATTGAGAACATTGAAAAATCCGTGCTGGACGAGCTGGTGGTGACAAACACCATTCCACTGTCTGCCGCGGCACAAGCTTGTGGTCGTATCCGCCAACTGGATATCGCCCCGATAGTCGCTGAAGCGGTTCGCCGCATCAGCAATGAAGAATCGATCAGCGCCATGTTCCGCTAAG
>NKIE01000802.1 GCA_002256055.1 Pseudomonas sp. PGPPP3
TCAGCAGGTATTTCCACAGAGGGTATTTATTCAGCATGACGCCGCCCGCTTATGACGCGGGGCGCATTGCGCGCCCCGTCGATGTTAATAGTGTTGAATTCAGATGGCTTTCAGCGTGCCCTTGGGCAGGGTCGCCGCAATGGCCAATTTCTGAATTTTCAGCTCAACAGTGTCGGACACTTCGATGACCACGAAGTCGTCAGAAACCTTGACGATCTTGCCCGCGATACCGCCGGAGGTAACCACTTCGTCGCCCTTCTGCAAGCCACCCAGCAGGTTCTTCTGCTCTTTGGCGCGCTTGGCCTGGGGACGCCAGATCATCAGGTAGAAAATAACCAAGAAGCCGACCAGAAACACCCATTCAAAACCGGTACCGGCAGGGGCGCCAGCAGCTGGGGCAGCATCAGCAGCAAAAGCAGCAGGAATCAGAAAGCTCATGTAACGCTCCTCTATAGAGACGTGAAAAGTAGGGTCTAAATGCTTGGCTTGGATCAGTCCAGCGGCGGCGTTGGCAAGCCACGACGGGCATAGAAGGCATCCACGAAGGCGGCCAATGTACCCTGTTGAATAGCCTCGCGCAAACCAGCCATCAGGCGCTGGTAATGACGCAAGTTATGGATTGTATTCAACATACTGCCCAGCATTTCGCCGCATTTATCTAGGTGATGCAGATACGCGCGGGAGAAGTGCTGGCAGGTGTAGCAATCGCAGGTCGGGTCGAGCTTCGAGTCGTCATGCTTGTGCACCGCATTACGGATTTTCAGCACGCCGGTGTCGACGAACAGGTGGCCGTTCCGCGCGTTGCGGGTTGGCATCACGCAGTCGAACATGTCTACGCCGCGGCGCAC
>NKIE01000028.1 GCA_002256055.1 Pseudomonas sp. PGPPP3
CATCCAGCGTGTTCTGGGTGTAGGGCATGGTGGGGTTGGTGGAGCTGGGCAAAAAGTTCGCTTGACCCACGACCTTCAAGATGTCCGGGGCATGACCGCCGCCCGCACCTTCGGTGTGGAAGGCGCACAGGCCGCGACCCTTGGTGGCTTCAATCGTGTTCTCCACAAAGCCGGATTCATTGAGCGTGTCGGAGTGAATGGCGACCTGCGTATCGGTGTCGTCGGCCACGTCCAGGCAATTGCTGATGGCGGCGGGCGTGGTGCCCCAGTCTTCGTGCAGCTTGAGGCCGATCACACCCGCGTTGATCTGCTCGTGCAGCGCCGCAGGCAGCGAGGCATTGCCCTTGCCCAAAAAGCCCAGGTTCATGGGGAAAGCGTCGGCCGCTTGCAGCATGCGCTCGATGTTCCAGGGGCCTGGGGTGCAGGTGGTGGCAAAAGTGCCGGTGGCCGGCCCCGTGCCGCCACCTAGCATGGTGGTCACGCCACTGGAGAGCGCTTCTTCAATCTGCTGCGGGCAGATGAAGTGGATGTGGCTGTCGATGCCACCCGCCGTGACGATGTTGCCCTCGCAGCTGATGATTTCAGTACCCGGCCCGATGATGATGTCCACACCCGGCTGGGTGTCAGGGTTGCCCGCTTTGCCGATGGCCACAATGCGCCCGCCTTTGAGGCCGATGTCAGCCTTGACGATGCCCCAGTGGTCGAGGATGAGGGCGTTGGTCAGCACGCAGTCCACGGCTCCTTCAGCGCGCGTTCTTTGCGACTGTGCCATGCCGTCACGTATGGTTTTGCCACCGCCGAACTTCACCTCTTCGCCATAACTTCCGGCGGCCAGGGTGTAGTCTTTTTCGACCTCAATGATCAGGCCGGTATCGGCCAGGCGCACACGGTCACCGGTGGTGGGGCCGAAGATTTCCGCGTAGGCGCGGCGGGCTATGGTGGCCATGCAAGGTCCTCAACTCAAATAGGGGGCCGCACTGCCCAAGCGGGTGCTGGACTTCAGGGGCGCTGAAACAGAAGCCGGGTCGGCGGTGAACAAATCTCGCAAGGTGCCCAAGGCCAACGTGAGTAGGGCCACCGCACACAGCCGGTAGGTAAAACGGGCCCAACGCGTGCCGGCACGGCGAAACAACTGGTCCACGAGCGCCGCGCACACAAAGCACCACACCACCGATGCCGCCATGAATCCGCTGAAGAAGACGCCATAGTCGGTGGAAGTCGGTTGGGTCACCCCAATTGCGCCCAGCGCACTGCCCATGGCGGCCCAGTACGCAATGTTTTGAGGGTTGGACAGGGAAAGCGCCATGCCTTTGCGCAAGGCGTGGGTGGCGCTGCTGCGGATACTGCTGTCGACGGTGTGGGGCACTTTGGCCGCCTGCCAGCTGTCCCAGGACAGGTAGACCAGATAGGCCGAGCCTGCCAGACCCAAGGGCCAGCGCAGGCCATCGAGTTGAAGTGCCAGGCCAATGGCGGCCAGGCCCAGAACGGCCCACGAGGCATCCCCTACCAGAGAGCCCAACTGCACCGCAAATGCCGCCCGATAGCCGCCTCGCACGCCCTGGCGCAGCGTCTCGGCGAATACTGCGCCAGGCGCTGCGTTAAACACGAGGCCCAAGCCAAAGGCAGCGACGAATAGGGTCAGCATCGGGTCGGGGTCAGGATGTAGCGTCCAAGGGACCTTGGGTCAGGCCGCGAAAGCCAAACACGATGCGGGCACCGCCCAAGTCCACCAACTCGACGGTACGCTGTTGTCCAGGTTCAAAACGTACTGCAGAGCCCGAGGCAATATTCAGGCGCATGCCTTGCGCCGCTGCGCGGTCAAAGCCAAGCGCGCCATTGGTTTCTGCAAAGTGGTAGTGCGAGCCCACTTGAATGGGACGCTCGGACGTGTTTTGCACCACCAGTGTCAGCGTGCGTCGACCCCTATTGAGGGTGTGTTCGCCTGCGTCAGTCAAACTGCAATAGCAAGGCACTGCCTAGCGCCGCTACCGCGCCGCCTGCGATACGGGGAAGCCAGACGCTGGCACTGCGCAGTTTCCAGCCTACCGCCAGCCCCACGGCATGCAACAGGGCTGTGGCGGTAAACATGCCTGCCAATACCTGAAATGCATGGGTGCTTTGCGCCAGTTCCAGGCCATGGGCTTGGCCATGAAACAGGGCGAAGCCGCCCAGCAGAAAGGCAGAGACCTGGGTGGGCAACTGTGCGCGCGTGACTACCAGTAAACCGACCGCCAGTAACGAGGTGGCCACCATTGGCTCCATGGCGGGGAGTGTGATGCCTTGCAGGCCCAAGAGCGCGCCCAGCAGCAAAAAGTTGGCGAACGCCAAGGGCCCCCAAAGCAATTCTGGCCCTGCGCGGCGTGCGGTGAGGGCCGACCACAGACCCACGGCCAGCATGGCGGCGAGGTGGTCAACTCCCAAAAAGGGGTGCACCAGGCCCGCTAAAAAGCTAGAGTGCACATGGTTTTCAACCCCCGAATGTGCCATTGAGGCCGTGGATAGTGCGGGAGCAGCTATCAAAACTAGAGCGTTGCGAAGTGCAGGGTGCATAGAAGACTCCAACAAAGTGTCACGTAAAGCCGTACGGCTGTTCATACGATCGGCTGGTGCACGGTCACCAGCTTGGTGCCATCTGGAAAGGTGGCTTCCACCTGAATGTCCGGGATCATTTCGGCGATGCCATCCATCACGTCGTCGCGGGTCAGTACGGCGCGGCCCTCACTCATGAGCTGGGCAACGGTCTTGCCGTCGCGGGCGCCTTCCATGACGGCGGCGCTGATCAGGGCCACCGACTCAGGGTAGTTCAACTTCAAGCCGCGGGCTTTGCGCCGCTCTGCCAGCAATGCTGCGGTAAAGATCAGCAACTTGTCTTTTTCACGGGGGGTGAGTTCCATAGTGTCAATTCCTAAGCAAGGCCCGTGCCCTGTCCGCCGAGTCGGCTTTGCGCCAATGGCATGAAAGCTGCACCACGAGGGGGTGAACTCCCGTCCCCCCGATCTCTCAACCTCGACGGAGACCCCCCAGGTCCAAGTGCCACCCGTGCAGCGGGTGGTCAAAATTCGCCGTGACTACAACAATTGGGTGGCTTCCGAGACCATGGAAGACTACGCCCTGCGCTTCACGCCCAAGTCGTTTCGCAAGTGGTCGGAGCTGCGCATCGCCAACACCGCATTGGGCGCTGTGTCATTCCTGGCCTTGGAGGCCATCGGTGGCGCCCTGGCACTGAGCTATGGCTTCACCAATACCCTGTGGGCGATTCTGGCGGTGAGCCTGATCATCTTCCTCACCGGCCTGCCCATCAGTTACTACGCCGCGCGCTACGGCGTGGACATGGACCTGCTGACCCGCGGCGCCGGCTTTGGCTATATCGGCTCGACCATCACCTCGCTGATCTACGC
This sequence comes from Pseudomonas sp. PGPPP3, assembly GCA_002256055.1. Lineage (GTDB taxonomy): Bacteria > Pseudomonadota > Gammaproteobacteria > Pseudomonadales > Pseudomonadaceae > Aquipseudomonas. The sequence goes on from NKIE01000028.1 coordinate 3,399, forward strand.
CAGTTTCACCTTCCTGTTCTTTGCCCTCGAAGCGGCGATCATGGCCCTGGCCCTGGAGCTGTATTTCGAGATTCCGCTGGCGCTGGCCTATGTGCTTTGTTCGATCCTGATCATTCCCCTGGTGACCTATGGCATCACCCTGATCAATCGCCTGCAGGTCTGGAGCCAGCCGGTGTGGCTGCTGTTGCTGTTGCTGCCGTATGTGTTTGTGATCATCAAGAACCCGCAGGCCCTGAGCGACCTGCCCAGCTTTGCCGGCCGGGAAGGCGAAGGTGGCAGCTTCGACCTGCTGTCGTTCGGCGCTGCCTGTACCGTGGCCCTGGCACTGGTGACGCAGATTGGCGAACAGGTCGACTACCTGCGCTTTCTGCCGGAAAAAACCCGCGCCAACCGCAAACGCTGGTGGGCGGCAATGCTGATGGCCGGCCCCGGCTGGATCATCCCTGGCGCGCTGAAAATGCTCGGCGGCGCCTTCCTGGCGTTTCTCGCCCTGCAGCACGAAATCCCCATGGAGCGCGCCGCCGAGCCCACGCAGATGTACCTGGTGGCCTACAGCTATGTGTTCTCCTCGCCGGAATGGGCGCTGGGGGCGATGGTGCTGTTCGTCATCGTCTCGCAGGTCAAAATCAACCTGACCAACGCTTACGCCGGCTCCCTGGCCTGGTCGAACTTCTTTGCCCGCGTCACCCACAGCCATCCGGGCCGGGTGGTGTGGCTGGTGTTCAACGTCGCCATCGCCCTGATGCTGATGGAGCTGGGCGTATTCGATGTGATCGAACAGGTCCTCGGCCTGTACGCCAACATCGCCATCGCCTGGATCGGCGCATTGGTGGCCGACCTGGTGATCAACAAACCCCTGGGCCTGTCGCCCTCCTATATCGAGTTCAAGCGCGCGCACCTGTACGACATCAACCCGGTGGGTGTTGGCGCCATGCTCAGCGCCTCGCTGCTGTCGGTGCTGGCCCACGGCGGGCTGTTCGGCGAACTGGCCCAGGCCGCCTCGCCGCTGGTCGCCCTCGGTTCGGCATTGCTGATTGCGCCGCTGTTGGCGGTGCTCACCCGCGGGCGTTTCTATATTGCCCGGCAGAGTCCGAGCGAGCTGCTCTACCCGCACATGCAGCAGAAGAAGATTGCCTGCGTGCTGTGCAGCAATGGTTTCGAGGTGGAAGACATGGCCTTCTGCCCCGCCTACGGCGCACCGATCTGTTCGCTGTGTTGTTCGCTGGATGCGCGCTGCAACGACCTGTGTAAACCACGGGCGCGGCTGGCCGAGCAGTTCGACGACCTGGTTCGCTGGCTGCTACCCAACGCCAGCATCCCGCGCCTGCACACCCGCCTGGCCCATTACCTGGGGGTGCTGACGGTCATCGTCAGCCTGTTGTTCTGCGCCTTCGCGTTGATCTACAGCCAGGTCGCCCAGGGCCTCGGCGAGAATGCCGGGGATGCAGTGCAAACCTTGTACCTGGCGTTTCTCAAAGCCTTTTTGACCCTCTCGATGTTTGCCGCCGTGCTCGCCTGGTGGATTGTCCTGACCCGCGAAAGCCGGCGCGTGGCGCAGGAGGAATCGAGCCGCCAGACCCATCTGCTGATGCAGGAAATCGAAGCGCACCAACGCACCGACGAGGAGCTGCAAAAAGCCAAGGAAGCCTCCGAAGCCGCCAACGCGGCCAAGAGTCGCTACGTCACTGGCCTGTCTCACGAGCTGCGCACGCCGCTCAACAGCATGCTCGGTTACACCCAGATTCTGCAGCGCGATGCCGCCACCCCACCGCAACAGCAGGACGCCCTGGCGACCATTCTGCGCAGCGGCTCACACCTGCTGTCGCTGATCGACGGCCTGCTCGACGTGGCCAAGATCGAGGTCGGCAAGCTCAATCTGGAGCCCAGCGAAATCCCCTTCCCGGAGTTCCTCCAGCAGTTGCAGCGGATGTTCAGCCCGCAGGCCGAAGAGAAGGGCCTGCGCTTTCACTTCGAGTTGCAAGGGCGAATGCCCGCAGTGGTGCGCGGCGACGAGAAACGCATCCGCCAGATCCTGATCAACCTGCTCGGCAATGCCGTGCGCTACACCGAGCAGGGCAGCGTCGGCCTGCGCGTCAGCTATGCCCGCGAGACGGCCACGTTCGAGATCAGCGACAGCGGCATCGGCATCCCCGAGGCGCAGCTGGAGCGCATCTTCCAGCCGTTCGAGCGCGGCGACCCGCTGCGCCAGGACAACGGCGTCGGCCTCGGCCTGACCATCACCAAGCTGCTGATCTCGCTGATGGGCGGCGAGCTTTCGGTGAAGAGCCAGCCCGGCCAGGGCACCCAGTTTCAGGTGCGGTTGTTTCTCTCCGAGGTGCGGGTGCCGCAGGCGGTGGTGCATGTGGAGCACAACATCATCGGCTACCAGGGCCGCCGCCAGCTGATTCTGGTGGTCGACGACCATCAGCAGCACCGCCAAGTACTCGCCGGCATGCTCGAACCCCTGGGCTTTCAGGTGCTGCAAGCCGGCAATGGCCTGGAGGCCGTGCGCCTGGTGGCCGAACACCAGCCCGACCTGATCCTTATGGACCTGGCCATGCCGCAGATGGACGGCTGGCAAACCAGCCAGCTGATCCGCCGCAATGCGCTGTCGCAGGCGCCGATCATCGTCGTTTCAGCCAACGCCTTTGCCGACGACCGCGAGCGCAGCGTCGAAGCCGAGTGCAACGACTACCTGGCTAAGCCGGTGTATATCCCGGCACTGCTGGACAAGGTCAAAACCCACCTACAGCTGCAATGGCTCAAACGCGCCGAACCGCTGCCAGGCCCGCTAGCACCGCTAATTGCGCCGTCGGTGGCTGCCCTCAACGCCCTCTACGAGTTGGGCGAACTGGGTTACGTCAAAGGCATTCTGGAAAAACTCGACTGGCTGGAGCAGCACGAACCGCAGAGCGCCAGCTACGTGCAGAGCCTGCGTGGCCAGGTCAAACGCTTCCAACTGAACGATTTCAACCGCCGCCTGAAGGACGCCCTGCACCACGCCGAGCGCCCCATCAGCACGGAATAACCCAAGGACACCGCCATGACTGCCGCCATCACCGCCATCGCCCCTGTCGACCAAGGCATTGTGCTGATTGTTGACGACACCCCGGACAACCTGGCCGTGCTCTCGGACGCCCTCGACCTGGCCGGCTATATGGTGCTGGTGGCCATGGACGGCACCAGCGCCCTGGAACGCATGCACCGCCGCCGCCCTGACGTGGTCCTGCTGGACGCCATGATGCCGGGCATCGACGGCTTCGAGACCTGTCGGCGGATCAAAGCCCAGGCCGAGCTGGCGGACATTCCGGTGCTATTTATGACCGCCCTGAGTGACAGCGAGCATGTCGTCGAAGGCTTTGCTGCCGGTGGCATCGACTACGTGACCAAGCCGATCCGCACCGACGAAGTGCTGGCCCGCGTCGCCGCCCACCTGCGTACCGCTCGCAGCCTACGCGCGGCCCGTGAGCTACCGGCCGAACGCCCACAGCTCAGCGCCGCGCAAACCCAGGCGGCGCTGAGCAGCCGTTACCTGCTCACCGAACGAGAAGTGGAAGTGCTGCAATGGGTGGCCTGCGGCAAGACCAACCGCGACATCGGCGACATCCTCGGCCTCAGCCCACGCACGGTGAACAAACACCTGGAGCACGTGTACGTAAAACTCGGCGTAGAAACACGCACCGCCGCCGCCGCGGTGGCGATTGCGGCGAGTCACTAGGACTCTCCGATTATGCGAAAGACGACTAGCCCGTTAGCTGTTGCGTACCCGCCACTACCGGTTTCGCCTTTACGGCGAGTCACTTTCTCTTTGCTTGCGCGAAAGAGAAAGTAACCAAAGAGAAAGCGCACCCGGCATCCGGGTTTCGCTGCGCGAAACTCCCCTCGCTCCGGCACTGCTCCGAGGGTCGTCACGGTGGGCCATCCCTGGCCCATCGTTCCTCGTTTGGCATCCATGCCAAACGCCTCTCTCCACAGCACCTCCACTCGGCCTCCTGACGGGACCGGGGACCGAGGTGCCTGACAAATTTGTGAGAGCGGTCTTGACCGCGAAGCCCTAAATCATCACAGCCAGCGCCCAATCAAACAGCATTCGGCAGGCGATAGACCCAGATGCGCTTGAGCACCGAACCGAACTGCGCGGCAAAGCTGCCGCTGTTGTAGGTCTGGCCGTAGCGCTGGGCGATCTCGCGAACCTGTACGGCCAGCTCGGCATAGCGACGGGCCGGCAGGTCGGGAAACAGATGGTGCTCAATCTGGTGACTGAGGTTGCCGGTGAGGATATGAAACAGCCGGCCACCTTCCAGGTTGCTGGAGCCGCGCATCTGCCGCAGGTACCAGTGGCCACGGCTTTCGCCCTCCAGCACGCTGGCCGGGAACACCGCCGCCTGTTCGGTGAAGTGGCCGCAGAAGATGATCGCAAAGGTCCACAGGTTACGGATCAGATTGGCCATCACGTTACCGGCCAGCACCGCCAGGGCATTGGCCCCCAGCAGCAGCGCCAGCAACGGGAAGAACAGGTAATCCTTGGCCCACTGGCGGGCGATCTTGCCGTTGAACTGCTTGAGCAACGGCCGCAGTTCTTCACGGCTCATGCGCCCCTTGAAGTACTGATCAAGACGCAGGTGTTGCACCGCCACCGAGTACTGAAACAGCAGCGCCTGGATCGTCACCCACAGCGGCTGCCAGCGGTAATACGGCTTCCAGCGCTGCTCCGGGAACAGGCGCACCACGCCGTAGCCGATGTCATCGTCCATGCCCAGCACATTGGTGTAGGTGTGGTGGATATGGTTGTGGGTGTGCCGCCAGAAATCGCCGGGGCCGGCGATGTCCCACTCGAAGGTGCCCCCGCTCAGCTCGGGATCGTTCATCCAGTCGTACTGACCGTGCATGACGTTGTGGCCGAGCTCCATGTTGTCGAGGATCTTGGCCAGCCCAAGCAGCAGGCTGCCGAGCAGCCAGGTCGGCGGAAACCAGCCGGCCAGCAACAACAGTCGACCGGCTAAGGCACTTAGCCGAGTAGCACGGCGAATACGGCGAATATAGCGCGCATCGGCCGCGCCGAGATCGGCCAGGGTGCGGTTGCGCAGGGCATCCAGCTCGGCGCCGAAGGCATCCTGCTCAGCCGGGGATAATTGACGGTCTTCGCGCATGGCGGACTCCTTCACAGGTCGACCACGACATCGCCCTGGGGGACGCTGACGCAGATGCGGATGGGTTGGCCGGGCTCGTGCTGCAGTTGGCCGTTGCGCAGATCGCGCACCGTACCGCTGAGCAAGGTGCAGGTGCAGCGGGTGCAGATGCCCTGACGACAGCCGTGCACAGGCCGCAGGCCATGGGCCTCGGCTTGCTGCAACAGGCTGTTCGCGCTGTCGCCCGTGACCGCCAGCTGGCTGCGCGCGAACTGCAGCTGCAGCGGCGCCGTACTGGCGCTCGCCTCGACCGGCGGCAGGCTGAAGGCCTCGGCCTGCACCTCGCCAACCCACTGCTCGCGCACGCTGGTGACAAAGCCATGGGGGCCGCAGACCAGCAGGCTACTGCCCGGCAAAGCGTGCAGATGGGCGGGCTGAAAGCGCCCACTCAGCTCATCGGCCTGGGCCGCCTCGCCACTGATGGCCCAGCGCACCTGCAGGTTCGGGTACTGGCTCATGAGACGCTGCAACTCGCGGCTGAAGGCCCGCTGACTGCGCTGGCGCACGTAGTGCAGCAAGGTAATCGGCGCCGTGAACCCCTCACTCAGGGCTTGCCGTAACAAACCCAGCAACGGCGTGATGCCGCTACCGGCAGCCAGCAGTAGCACGCCGTCGCGGCTCGCCGGCCAATACAGGCTGCCGTCGGCTTGGCCCAGCTCCAGCACCTGGCCCACCGGCAGATGGTCGAGCAACTGATTAGACATGCGCCCGCCGGGCTGACGTTTGATCGCCAGCTCGATGCGGCCATCGCAGTGCACGGCCGTCAGGCTGTAGCTGCGGCTCAGGCGTGTGCCGTCATGCGGCATGTACAGCTGCACATGCTGGCCGGCCTGCCAGCCGCGGGCGTTGCCGTTGCAGCGCAAGGTCAGAGCCAGCATGTCTTCGGCCACCCACTCACGCGCCTCAACCCGGGCCATGACGCGGTTCAGGCGCCAGGCCGGATGCAAAGCCTGCAGAAGCAAATCGACATCTGCTTCACGCAGCCAGGCCGTGGCGCTCAGCCGCCGCAAGGGCTGCAACAGCGCCGCACTGGCGCGCATCCAGGCAAAGGGAATCAGGGCCATGGGCTCTATCTCAGTGAACAATTGTTCACCAAGATGCCAGAAGCGCTGAGTTTCAGTCAACACTTGTTCACCTGAATCGCCGAACGGTCGGTCATAGGTTCGACGCCGCCAGACTGCTTTTGCTAAAGTGCAGGCCGTTACCCAGGATGCTGTGTCGCTATGTCTTCCCCCCGCGCCGCCCAAAAACAGCAAACCCGCCAGGCCTTGATGGCGGCTGCCCGCACCTTAATGGACGGCGGCCGTGGCTTTGGCAGCCTGAGCCTGCGCGAGGTGACCCGCACCGCCGGCATCGTACCCACCGCGTTCTACCGGCATTTCCATGACATGGATGAGCTGGGCCTGGCACTGGTGGCCGAGGTCGGCGAGACCTTTCGCGAAACCCTGCGCCAGGTGCGCCGCAATGAATTCGAGCTGGGCGGCATGATCGAGGCCAGCACGCGCATCTTTCTCGACTCGGTGGCCGCCAACCGCGCCCAGTTTCTGTTTTTGGCTCGCGAACAGTACGGTGGCTCACAGCCTGTAAGGCAGATCCTCACGAACCTGCGCCAGCGCATCACTGATGATCTGGCGGCCGACTTGAAGTTGATGAATCGCATGCCGCATCTGGATGCCGCAGCCATGGATGTGGTCGCCGACCTGGTGGTGAAAACCGTGTTCGCCACCCTGCCGGAACTCATCGACCCACCGGCCGAGTCCCTGCCGGCCCACCTGACCGCGCAAGCCAAAATCACCCAGCAACTGCGCTTTATCATGATCGGCGGCAAACACTGGCAAGGTCTGGGCAAACCCGACGCCGAGCCAGGCACTGCCGCAGTGCAACAACCTTAAGCGCGCACCAAATAAACCCAGCCTATCTACCCAAGCTGATGCACGCCGCCGCCCAACGTGGCCTTGCACACTTATAGGGCGCTTGGCACCACCCTTGCTTTGCCAGTGACATTCACTTTGTCGGAATGTCGTCATGCTGGTCATCCACCACCGCATTCAAGCCCAGGAGCACTGGGACACTGAGCTGCTGCTGAACTTCGAGGCCCGCAGCAAGAGTCGCCTGCGCTGCTTTACCACCACCGGCGAAGACGTCGGTCTGTTTCTCGAGCGCGGTCAGCCCGCGTTGCAACAGGGCGACTGCCTGCAAGCGCTGGATGGCCGCGTCGTGCGCGTCTGCGCCCGGCCCGAAGCGCTGCTGCACGTGACCTGCGCCAACGCCTTCGAACTGACCCGCGCCGCCTATCACTTGGGTAACCGTCATGTGGCCCTGCAACTGGGCGATGGCTGGCTGCGGCTGCCCGATGACTACGTGCTCAAGGCCATGCTCGAACAACTGGGCGCCTGCGTGGAGCTGATCGAGGCGCCCTATCAACCCGAGCAAGGTGCCTACGGCGGCGGCCATCACCACTCCCATGCCGGCGATGCCGAGTTCAGTTATGCGCCGCGCCTGCATCAGTTCGGTGTGCGCACATGAACCCCGCGTGGCAGCTTCTGCGGCTTGCCAGTCCGCAGTTGCCGATTGGTGGTTACAGCTATTCCCAGGGGCTGGAAATGGCCGTGGAACAGGGCCTGGTCACTAACGCAGAAAGCGCCCAACGCTGGATCAGCGACCAACTACTACTCAACCTGGCGCGCTTCGAGGCGCCGCTGCTGCTCGCCCATTGCCAGGCTGCTGCGCTTGAGGACTGGGGGCAGCTGCACAGCCTAGCCGCGCAACAACGCGCCAGCCGCGAAACCCGCGAGCTACAGCAGGAAAGCCGGCAAATGGGCTACTCCCTGCAGCAACTGCTGCAAGGTCTGCCGGAACTGGATGACCAGGCGCGCAACTGTCTGAGCACGCTGGCTGAGCCCGGCCTGGCAGTGACCTGGGCCCTGGCCGCCCGTGCCTGGCAGATCAGCCCACAGGATGCCCTGGCCGCCTGGCTGTGGGGCTGGCTGGAAAACCAACTGGCGGTGTTGATGAAGACCCTGCCGTTAGGCCAGCAAGCCGCCCAACGCCTCACCTCACAACTGTTACCTGCGCTGCAAAGCGCTCAGCAAGAGGCCAGTAGCCTGGACCCGCAGCAGTGGGGCAGCGCAGCCTTCGGCCTGGCCCTGACGAGCATGGCGCACGAGCGCCAGTACAGCCGTTTATTTCGTTCTTGATGATAAGGAAGACGCAACCATGAACAGCCAACCCCTGCGCATTGGCATCGGTGGCCCGGTCGGCTCCGGCAAGACCGCCCTGACCCTGGCACTGTGCCTGGCACTGCGCGAGCGCTACAACCTGGCCGTGGTCACCAACGATATCTACACCCAGGAAGACGCGCAGTTTCTGGTGCGCAATGAAGCCCTGGCCCCGGAGCGGATCATCGGCGTGGAAACCGGCGGCTGCCCGCACACAGCAATCCGCGAGGACGCCTCGATCAATCTGGAAGCAGTCGACCAGCTCAATCGGCGTTTTCCAGGGCTCGATCTGATCATCGTCGAATCCGGTGGCGACAACCTGTCGGCCACCTTCAGCCCTGAGCTGTCGGACCTGACCCTGTACGTGATCGATGTGTCGGCCGGCGACAAGCTGCCGCGCAAAGGTGGCCCCGGAATCTGCAAATCCGACCTGCTGGTGATCAACAAGATCGACCTGGCGCCACTGGTGGGTGCGTCCCTAGAGGTGATGGAGCGCGACACCCTGAAGATGCGTGGCGACAAGCCGTTCGTGTTCAGCAACCAGAAAACCGGCCAGGGGCTGGAACAGATCATCGCCTTTATCGAACGCCACGGCATGCTCAACGCCGCCTGAAGCCGCCAAGGAGACTCACCATGAAACTGCGCAACAGCTTGTCAGCCCTCACCCTGCTGTTAACTCCAACACTGGCATTTGCTCACACCGGTCATGGGACCAGCGGCCTGCTGGCCGGCCTCAGCCACCCACTCGGCGGCCTGGATCATCTGCTGGCCATGCTCGCCGTCGGTCTGTGGGCGGCGCAGCAGCAGGGTCAGGCCCGCTGGGCGCTACCGTTGACCTTCATCGCCAGCCTGTTACTGGGCGGCCTGCTGGGCTTCGCTGAGATTCAGGTGCCACAGCTGGAAACCGGGATTTCCGGTTCAGTGCTGGCCCTCGGCCTGCTCGTAGCCGTGGCGGCGCGCTTGCCGATGGCCGCAGCCTTGGGCCTGACGACCTTGTTTGGCCTGAGCCACGGCATCGCTCATGGCCTGGAGCTCCCCGGCGCTAGCAGCCCGCTGGGTTACACCCTCGGCTTCGTGGCCGCCACCACGTTGCTGCATGCCTGTGGCTATGCCCTGGCCCGCTACCTGCCGCTGGCCACTGCCGGCCTGGTGCGCCTCGCTGGCGCCGGCACCGCAGGCGTCGGCCTGTGGCTGCTCGCCAGCTAAAGCGCCAGGCGTTAACCTGCCACCTTCACAGGCTGCCGCCATGCCCATGGCGCGGCCTGTTCACGGCTCAAGGAGGTGAGCATGGTTTTGCGTTCAATTTGTGTATTTTGCGGTGCCCGGCCGGGCCATGACCCTGCCTACGCCGAGGCCGCCGTGACACTCGGGCGCACCCTCGCCGAGCAGGGTATCCGTTTGGTTTATGGCGGCGGCGCCGTGGGCTTGATGGGCATTGTCGCCGATGCAGCGCTGGCAGCAGGCGGCGAAGTCATCGGCATCATTCCGCAAAGCCTGGAACACTCGGAAATCGGCCACAGCGGCCTGACCCGCCTGGAAGTGGTAGACGGCATGCACGCACGCAAGGCGCGCATGGCTGAACTCAGCGACGCGTTTATCGCCCTACCCGGTGGTCTCGGCACCCTGGAGGAACTCTTCGAGGTCTGGACCTGGGGCCAGCTTGGCTATCATCAAAAGCCCCTGGGCTTGCTGGAGGTCAACGACTTCTTCAGCAAGCTGTGTATTTTTCTCGATCATCTGGTGAACGAAGGCTTTGTTCGCAGCGAACACCGCGCCATGCTGCAAAGCAGCAACAATGCCGAAGCGCTATTGCAGCAACTGCACGACTGGCAGCCAACCGCAGCGGCCAAATGGGCTGGGCAACGCCAGCCGTGAACGACCTGTAGATCAACGCGGCACCCTGACCCGCCCTGGAGGCATAGATGGCAAAGCACAAGAAAGCCGAGCAGGCACAACACGACGCCGAGCAG
>NKIE01000803.1 GCA_002256055.1 Pseudomonas sp. PGPPP3
TTTTCAGCATGGTGAGGGTGTCCTGTACGGTTATGATTTTTGCTTGCGGTTTTTTTTAACGGGCTGGGGTGTGCCGTCCAGCTCGGTGAGAAAGTGCAGCAGTTGCTGATTGAAGGCTTCGGGTTGGTCCATCGGCGTTGCGTGCCGGGAGTCTTCGATTACTACCAAGCGGGCATTGAACATTTCGTCGACATAGGCCTGCTTGTTCGCCACGGGCGTGTAATCGCGGTCGCCGCTGACCACCAGGGTTGGGCAGGTGATCTTGCTTATTTGTGCGCGCACGCCCCAACCGATGATGGCGTCCAGGCTGGAGAGGTAGGCGCGTTTGTCATTGCGCGGCCAGCGGCGTTCGATCTTCAGGCGCAGTTCGACCTGCTCGGGTTTGGGGAACAGCAATTTGCCCAGGCCCTTGGCGATGGTTTCCAGGCTCAGCAGGCGCGACAGGCTCCAGCGTTTGGCAATTTGCACGCAATCGGCAAAGGACTTGGCCTTCACCTCCGGGCCGCTGTTGACGATGGTCAGGCTGCGCAACAGCTCCGGGCGATCGACTCCGAGTTGAAAGCCGATCATGCCCCCCATGGAAATGCCCACCAGATGCACAGTGCCGAGCTGCAAGTGTTCGATCAACGCGGCCACATCCTCGGCAAAGCCGGCAATGCTGTAGTGCTCATCGGGCTTGTCGGAGCGGCCGTGGCCGCGCAGGTCAATAACGATCACGCGGTACAGAGGGCTGAGTACGGGGATCTGTGATTCCCAGTCCAGGGTGCTGGAGCCCAGGCCGTGAACCAGCAGCAGCGGCGTGCCGTGGCCGTAATCCTCGTAGTGCAACTGGCAACCGTCGTGGGT
>NKIE01000804.1 GCA_002256055.1 Pseudomonas sp. PGPPP3
GAGGTTTCGATTAGGGTCTCCTTTTGTGGGTCTTCCCACCTCTGACCGCGCGCTCCTTGGCCTTTCTTGACTGAAGTTCAAGCTGCGAAGTGATTGACGCAAGCATCAGCATGATGATTTGCTCATAGCGAACACCGAGTAAATGTGTGTCCTTTTCACGCGAGGAGGGCTGCAATGCTGAAGCCGGCTCAATGGTATCTGGGCTTGAATGGCGCACCATCGACTGGCTTGGCTCAGTGCGCTCTTCAGCGGAAACACCGCTGTCACAGATCATCCCGAATTTCCAAGGGTTCAGTCCTTCACGCCTAAAGACCTCGAGGACGGTTTGTGCACTAAGCCCAATATGCCAACGCGCAGCAAATTCCCCTTTTTGATTAATCGATGAAAGCCACTGAAATACACCGATTTCTTCGACCAATTTGCCGCCAGCACGCAGTAGCGCAGGGCTTAATGATTGAAATGGCGATTTTTCGGTTTGATCAGACGTATTGATTGTACCCGTCGCGGAATACAGTGCTGAAAAGCGCCGGGTAGATGAGCCTAGGGTGTATAAATTGTCCGTCGCTGGAATGAGGGATTCTGCCGCAAAGAAGATTTTTTGGTAGTTAAACCTGAGCGGACCGCCTGCAGAGGTCACAAGGTCAATTGCAGCGCCTGGTTGTTCGTTTTCAATACAAAGCTGGTCATTGTTGATCTTGCGGACATAACTCGTTCGTGAACCCGTTTGGTTCCTAAATTCTAGAGCAATGTCGTTGGCTTGAAAGGTAATTGGCACATTGAGCGCGAATTTCTGTGTCGCTGACCATGAGTTAGCGGTGTCCAAAAAGCCTAAAGCATGCCCTGAT
>NKIE01000805.1 GCA_002256055.1 Pseudomonas sp. PGPPP3
TACTCGTCGGTGTATATCGCCAGCATCTTGCTGATATGGCTGAAGCTGACCCGCGATGACCTGATTCCTCCGGTGGTTGCCGAGGAAGTGGACGAGCGCCCTTAAGCGCATCTGTGACGCCGCTCGCGGTTTAGTCGGGCGGCTGTTTGTGCACTGAACTGATTACCGGTACCGGCAGTCAAATGCCGGGAATGGGAGTGAATACACTCCCGCACACCGTTGTCAGGAGTCAGGCGTGAACAAATCGATGCTAGTGGGTGCAGTGCTGGGTGCGGTGGGCGTCACTGCGGGTGGCGCTGTAGCTACTTACAGCGTAATCAACAGTGCGCCGAAGTATGCGCAAGTCTTGGCAGTGCAGCCGGTCAAAGAGACCATCAAGACGCCGCGTCAGGTTTGCAAAGATGTAACGGTGACCAAACAGAAGCCGGTGCAGGATCAGCACAAAATCGCTGGTACTTTGGTTGGCGCCCTGGCTGGTGGTTTGCTCGGTAATCAGATTGGTGGCGGTACCGGCAAGAAGGTCGCTACCGTAGCAGGCGCTGCCGCTGGTGGTTATGCCGGTAATCAGGTGCAGGGCAACAGGCAGGCCAACGACACCTACACCACCACCGAGACTCGTTGCAGCACGGTGAGCGATACCAGTGAAAAGGTGGTCGGTTATGACGTGAAGTACCAGATTGGCGATAAGGTCAGTCAGGTACGCATGGACCGTGATCCGGGTACGCAAATCCCCCTGAGCAAGGAAGGCGAGCTGCTGCTGGTGCAGAAAGCGGCCGAGTAAGCGTCCGTCGTTCGATCAAGAAGCGCCCCGCAGGGCGCTTTTTTTATGCGCGTAGTAGCCA
>NKIE01000806.1 GCA_002256055.1 Pseudomonas sp. PGPPP3
TGAACACGTCGCCAAAAATGTCGGAGAAATTCGCCCCGCCGCCACCACCGCCGCCACCCATTTGCGGGTCGACACCGGCATGACCGTACTGATCGTAAGCCGCGCGCTTGCTGGCATCGGACAATACTTCGTAGGCCTCGTTGGCCTCTTTGAACTTCTCTTCCGACGCTTTATCGTCGGGATTGCGGTCCGGGTGATGCTTCATTGCCAGGCGGCGATAGGCCTTCTTCAGCTCCGCCTCGCTGGCGCCGCGCTCGACACCCAGAACTTCATAAAAATCACGCTTGGCCATAAGTTTTTCGCACTCTTAAATCGTCTACCCCAGACACGCCAACGCGGGAGCAAGCTCCCGCGCGGCGAATCCAGCTAATGTCCTTGACCTAAAAAGCCGCTCAAGGCAGCAGCCGCTCCAGGCGGCCTGCCGTATTACCCACATCCCTGTGGGTCACCAGCTAAGGCTTACTTGTTGTCTTTGACTTCTTCGAACTCGGCATCAACCACGTCGTCCGCGCCCGCTGCTTCTTCTGCACCTTGAGCGGCACCACCGGCTTGCTGTGGCTGCTCGGCGTACATTTTCTGCGCCAGCGGTGTGGTCGCCTCCGACAGAGCGTTCATCTTCGCTTCGATTTCAGCCTTGTCGTCGCCTTTAACGGCTACTTCCAGGGCACTCAATGCGGTTTCGATGGCCGCTTTCTCATCGGCAGTGGCCTTGTCGCCAGCCTCAGTGATCATCTTGCGAGTGGCATGCACCAACTGGTCGCCCTGGTTGCGTGCGGTCGCCAGTTCTTCGAACTTACGATCTTCTTCAGCGTTGACTTCAGCATCACGAACCATCTGCT
>NKIE01000807.1 GCA_002256055.1 Pseudomonas sp. PGPPP3
ATTGGCGCCCTGGTCATAGGACGCGACTTCGAAGGCACAACGGGTGCGGGTCGAGGTCTTTTCGAAGATCAGCGCGATGTTTTTGCCTTTCAGGTGCTGAGTCTCGGTGCCGCTGTACTTGGCGCGCTTGAGGTCGCGCGACAGGTCGAGCAGGAACATCAGTTCACGCTTGGTGTGGTGCATCAGGCTGAGCAGGTTGCGGTTGTGCATGTTGAAAGCCATAACAGATTTCCTCTTGAGAAATAGGGGGTAAAGCGCCAGCACTGCTTAAGCTCTGGCGTAAACAGCGGCCCGGATAGGGGCCGCCGTTGAGGGCTTAGTAGTCGATTGGGTCGCGGATGAGTTCGCCGGCACTGATGGTGATGACTTCCACGCCGGCCTTGCGCAGCAAGGTGTTGGTGTAGGTGTTGCGGTCGTAGCCGACCACCACGCCAGGCTCCAGGCAAACCACGTTGTTGCCGTCGTCCCACTGCTCGCGTTCAGCTTCGTAGCTGTCGCCGCCGGTTTGCACCACGCGCAGTTTCTTCAGGTTCAGCGATTCGGCCACCACGTCGAGGAACGGTTTGGCCTCGCGGCGAATTTCCATGCCGCCTTTGCTCTTCTCGTCCGGACGAATGCTGAAGGCGACGATCTGGTTGACCACCGATGGGAAGATAGTCACCAGGTCGCGGTCGCAGAAGCTGAACACGGTGTCCAGGTGCATGGCGGCGCGGGACTTGGGCAGGCCGGCGACGATTACGCGTTGCACAGCGCCATTCTTGAACAGCGACAGGGCCAACTGGCCGATGGCTTGGTGCGAGGTACGCTCGCCCATGCCGATCAGCACCACGCCATTGCC
>NKIE01000808.1 GCA_002256055.1 Pseudomonas sp. PGPPP3
TGCCACACCGGTAAAGGATCGGCCAATCTCTGCCGGGGCCACTTTGCGCACCCCACGTCCTGGGTCATGAATAATCGCCCATACCCCACCCGGCCCATGCCACGCTTTCTTTAGCACAACATAATGAGCCAATTTCCAATGCAAGACGCAAGGCGGCTTAAGGCTGACCAACTCATCCACTTCTAGACGCAAAGGCCTGCCCACCATGCCCAGCCCATCGGCCATATCCATAACGCTTTTGAGTGTGGTGCCTTTGAGGCTGGCACTGAACTTGCGGCGAAGGTCACTCAATGTATGGCGCTGGCCATGGGCGGCAGCCACCATGGCGAGACAGGCCAATCCACACTCGGCCGCCTCCGCCTGTAAGATCATTGGTAGCTTGTCAGAATGGAAAAGCCGAGTCAGCCACGTGCGCGTGTCGTCGTGGGCTGGTCGATCCAAATTCTCCACTTTCCCAACCTCAGGTGTCATACACCACTACCCAAAATAGTTATCCACAGAATGCTCGAAAAATCGTCATTTCGCCACTTGACATCGCACCCATCGCTAAGTCAACTTTTGTGTTGTCCAAAAGGGCCTTCAGATACAGTGCAGTCTTTGGGCCCAATCTTAGACCGGACAGGGAGATTGAAAAATGCGCGCATTGACGATGGATGAGTTGGAATTTGTAAGTGGTGGGTTTCTCTCAGATGACGACACTGATACAGTAGTCGTTATGGCACGTCGACGCCCCCAAGGCGTAGACCCGAACGCTTGGGCTGACATAGCTGGAAATGAAGCTAAATTTGCTCGCTTTTGTAATATCGTTTCTGCTTCACATTCAAACTTGGTAGATG
>NKIE01000029.1 GCA_002256055.1 Pseudomonas sp. PGPPP3
CAACAACTGCGGGGGCCATTTCGCTCGCAACCCGAAGGGCCGGGCCCAACAACAAAAAAGGCCCGCAAATGCGGGCCTTTTTTATCCAGTGCTGCTGCCTTACAAGCTCAGCTCGCGACTGGAGGCCTTGATGAACTCACGCTTGAGGTCGTCAAAGGTATGCACTGCTGGAAACTGCGGGAACTCGCGGATCACGTTTTCCGGGGCGTGGAACAGAATCCCGGCATGGGCCTCGGCCAGCATGGTCGTGTCGTTGTACGAGTCACCGGCGGCGATTACGCGGTAGTAGAGGCTCTTCAAGGCGACCACCGACTGACGCTTGGGGTCTTTCTGGCGCAGCTGATAGCTGACAACACGATCGGTTTCATCGGTGATCAGCTTGTGGCACAGCAAGGTTGGGAAGCCCAGCTGACGCATCAGCGGCTGGGAGAACTCGTAGAAGGTGTCCGACAGAATCACCACCTGGAAGCGCTCACGCAGCCAGTTGACGAACTCTACAGCGCCATCCAACGGCTTAAGCGTGGCAATCACGGCCTGGATATCGGCCAGCTTCAAACCGTGCTCGTCGAGAATGCGCAAACGCTGCTGCATCAGCACGTCGTAATCGGGAATATCCCGAGTGGTGGCTTTCAGCGCTTCAATGCCAGTTTTTTCCGCAAAGGCAATCCAGATTTCCGGAACCAACACACCTTCCAGATCGAGACAGGCAATTTCCACGGGACACTCCTCGGGGGGATAAAAATTAGGCGGCACTCTAGCGGCTCAACGGGCGCGGTGCAACGCGCGGCTTATATCCTTAAGCAAGCTTGATATAGGCAGTTAGTTATTTAGGCGCATAACCGCTTTTTGCTACCATCGCCGGCACAGAGCGCGCAGCGCCATTACCACTAGGAAACCGCCTGATGAGCCACCCTTTCGACGTTGCCGAGCTGGCTGCCAGCTACGCCAATAAATCCCCCCAGGACATCCTCAAACTGGCTTTTGAGCACTTTGGCGATGAACTGTGGATTTCCTTCAGCGGCGCCGAAGACGTGGTGCTGGTCGACATGGCCTGGAAGCTGAACAAAAACGTTAAAGTCTTCAGCCTCGATACCGGCCGTCTGCACCCGCAGACCTACCGCTTTATTGAGCAGGTGCGCGAGCATTACGGCATTGCCATCGAAGTGCTCTCCCCGGAAGCCGCCGAGGTCCAGGCCCTGGTCAAAGACAAAGGCCTGTACAGCTTCCTCAAAGATGGCCATGGCGAGTGCTGCGGCGTACGTAAAATTGCCCCGTTGCGACGCAAGCTCAGCGGCGTCAAGGCCTGGGCCACTGGCCAACGCCGCGACCAGAGCCCGGGCACCCGCAGCCAGGTGGCCGCGCTGGAAATCGACAGCGCTTTCTCTACACCAGAGCGGCCGCTGTACAAGTTCAACCCCCTGGCACAGATGACCAGCGAGGAAGTTTGGGGCTATATCCGCATGCTCGAACTGCCCTACAACAGCCTGCATGAACAGGGTTTTATCAGCATCGGCTGTGAGCCCTGTACCCGCCCTGTCCTGCCTAACCAGCACGAGCGCGAAGGCCGCTGGTGGTGGGAAGAAGCCACCCAGAAGGAATGTGGCCTGCATGCCGGCAACCTGATCGCCAAGCACTAAGCGGCAATCATCGGCAGAGCCGTTATTCAGGGCAAAAAAAGACCGGACGCATGTCCGGTCTTTTTTTGCCTCAAGCACAGGCAGTGCCTGTACCTGCGCGGTCTAGCGTTCGATCATCTGTTTCACTTCAGACTTCTGGATCTGCTGATCACGACCTTCTTCATCCTGGTAGTGCAGCATGTCGGTTTCTTCATCCAACTCGGGTTTCTCGTTGGTGGTGATCATCTTGCCGTCGTTGGTGGCGATGATGTATTCGCTGGCACAGCCGGCCAGGCTGAGCACACAGAAAGCCACAAGCAGTAGATTTTTCATGATGCATCCTTGAGTAATAAAGCAGGTTAAATCCATTAAACAGTGGCGCCGGGTCTAACTGCCCAGGGCCAATCAAGCCGTCTGCACCGCACGGCGGCGGTGCCTCTTAGTTCTTGCGCCCAACCAGCAGCAGGATGCCGCCAAATACCAGCGCCCCGATGCCGAGCCAGATCGGTACATTGACCCGCTGCTCTTCACTTACCGACAGCTGCAGCGAACCGATTTCAGCTTTTTGGGTTTCCTTGGTGTACGTAAAGCCGCCGTAGGTCAGGCCCAGTACACCGGCGATGATCAGCGCAATCGCCACGCCTCTAAGTCCATTCATAATTTTTCTCCCCAAATTGCTAGATAACGCGCCGGCCTTGAATCAGCCGCACCAGGATCATGACGATCGCTACCACCAGCAGAATGTGGATCAGGCCACCCATGGTGTAGGACGAAACCAGGCCCAGAACCCAGAGGATCAGCAAGACAATCGCGAGTGTTTGCAGCATGGCGTGGATCTCCGTAGAGCCGGTGCAGCTCATTGCGTCACTGTGAGCGCAATAAGCCGCTCGTTCGGTACGCCAGCACACATACGCTGAGTAAATGGTCGGAATTCGGGCAAACTCATCCGCCTATGTGCGTTACCGTACATAGCCCGAGCCCTGCCACGACATACCATGGGCGATAGGAAGCGGTTTCCCGCATTCATCAGGATGGTGTCCGTCATGTCCCCGCTGCAAAATCATCTGCTTGCTGCCCTTCCACCGGCCATCCAGCAACGGCTGCTGCCCATGCTCGAACTGGTCCCTCTGCCGCTGGGCAAGGTGCTGTACGAGTCTGGCGACACCATGCGCTATGTGTATTTCCCCACGGACTCCATCGTCTCGCTGCTGTACGTGATGGAAAGCGGCGCTTCAGCGGAAATCTCCGTGGTCGGCAACGAAGGCATTGTTGGCGTGTCGCTGTTTATGGGCGGCGAAAGCACTCCCAGCCGCGCCGTGGTGCAAAGCGCTGGCTCAGCCTATCGCCTGCCAGGCCAACGCCTGAAAGATGAGTTCAATCGCCACACCGAACTGATGCAACTGCTGCTGCGCTACACCCAATCGCTGATCACGCAAATGGCGCAGACCGCGGTCTGCAACCGTCACCACTCGATTGACCAGCAACTGTGCCGGTGGCTTGCCCGACAACAAGCTGACCATGACCCAGGAGCTGATCGCCAACATGCTCGGCGTGCGCCGCGAGGGCGTCACTGAGGCGGCCGGCAAACTGCAAAAACTTGGGGTGATCGATTACTGCCGTGGGCATATCACCGTGCTCGACCGCAGCAAGCTGGAAGCCCTGAGTTGCGAGTGCTATGCCGTGGTCAAACGGGAAAGCGACCGATTGCTGCCCCTGCACATGAGCGACCTGGCGAAAGCAGAAACGCCGCAAACCTGTAGCAACCACTGAGTGTCCAAGCGAACAGACACACGCATTTGCCGTGTCGCACCCTGCAGCATCGTGATGGCATTGGCACCCGTTACGCGCCAATACCTGGCTGGATTTGTGCTGCAGGACAACTGAATGTCGCTTGCCAACCCACCACCGGTGGTTAACCGCCTGATCGCAGGTTTACCCAACAAAAGCCGTGAGCACTTCTTGCACCGCTGCGAAACCGTCTACTTGGAGTTCGGCAGCACGCTCTGTGAACGCGGCCAAGCGTTTCGTCACGTGTATTTCCCCCTCACAGGGTTTATCTCCCTGGTCACGGTGATCAGCGATCATCCGCCGCTGGAGATGGGCCTGATCGGCAATGAAGGCATGCTCGGTAGCATGCTCGCCCTGGGGGTCAACCGCGTGCCGCTACGTGGCGTCGTGCAGGGCTCAGGCACCGCCCTGCGGATGTCGGCCGCACTGTTTCGCCAGGAGTTGCGCAACAACCCGAGCTGGTTGCGCCTGCTCAACCGTTACCTCTATGTGTTGTTTGCCCAATTGGCGCAGACCGCCGCCTGCAACCGCTTCCATGAGGTGGACGCGCGCCTGGCGCGCTGGCTGTTGATGAGCCACGACCGTGCCCACAGTGGCAGCTTTCACCTGACCCATCAGTTTCTCGCCGACATGCTCGGCGTCCAGCGCAGCGCCGTGACCATTGCCGCGGGGGCCTTGCAGCAGCGCGGGTTAATCCACTACAGCCGCGGCGACATCCAAGTGCTGTCACGCCAGGGTTTGGAAGAGACCGCCTGTGAGTGCTACGCCGTGGTCATCGACACCTACAACCAACTGCTGTCGCCGGCCCCCGGCGCAGCAGCCGAACTTACTCACACCCACTAAAGGTCAGTGGACGGATACCACGGAGCAGCAAAGCCGACATCCGCTCAGCCGCCAACGGCGGGCTAAACAAAAAGCCTTGCCCCTCTTCGCAGCGCTGGCCTTTGAGAAACGCCAGCTGCGCGGGATTTTCCACACCCTCGGCCACCAGGCGCAGCTTAAGGCTACTGCCCATGGCAATCAGAGCGCTGACGATCACCCGGTTATCGTTCTGAGCGTCGAGTTTTTGCACAAAGGACTGGTCGATCTTCAGCACATCCAGCGGAAATTGCGCCAGCTGGGTCAGGCTCGAATAGCCAGTGCCGAACTCATCCACCGCCAGCAATACGCCCAGCCCGTGCAACTGCTGCAAGACCTGGGTGCTGAACTGCGCCTCACGCATCAGTGCACTCTCACTGAGTTCCAGTTGCAGTGCGTTGGCTGGTAGGCCGGTTTGCGCCAGGATGGCCTCAAGGCTGGCGACGAAGCCTTTGTCACGAAACTCCAGCGCCGACACATTGACCGCCATCGGCCCGCACAGCAGCGCACTTTCACGCCACTGACAGGCCTGTTTGCAGGCCTCGCGCAGCACCCAGCGACCGATCTCGACAATCAAGCCACAATCCTCGGCGATCGGGACAAAGCGGCTCGGCTGTAACTGCCCCAACTGCGGATGATTCCAGCGCAGCAAGGCCTCGGTGCCTGTGATGGCGCCGCTGGCCAGATTGCCCTTGGGCTGGTAGTGCAGCACAAACTCATGACCCTCCAACGCCACACGCAGCTCAGCTTCCATCGTTTTCCGGGCCAAGGACTGATTACTCATGTTGCCGGCAAAGAACTGGTAATTGTTGCGGCCGCGCTCTTTCGCCTGGTACATGGCGCTATCGGCATGTTTGATCAAGTCCTCGGCCGTCAGGCCGTCGGCCGGATACGTACTGATGCCAATACTGGCGGTGACCACCAACTGCTGACCTTCCAACACATGAGCGGGGGCCATGGCGGTGAGAATTTTCTCGGCGGTCAGGGCCGCGTCTTCGGCAAAATTATCCTCAGTCAGCAACACCACAAACTCATCGCCACCCTGCCGGCTCACGGTGTCGGAACGGCGCACGCAAGCCGTCAAACGTTGCGCCACCGATTGCAGCAGGCGGTCGCCAATGCCATGGCCGCGCGTGTCGTTGATCTGCTTGAAATTGTCCAGGTCGAGAAACAGCACCGCCAGATGACTCGTGCGCCGTTCGGCCACGGCAATCGCCTGGCTGATCCGATCGTTGAGCAGCACCCGGTTGGGCAAGTTGGTGAGAAAGTCATGCTGGGCCAAATAAGCCATTTTCAGGGCCATGGCCTGGGCATCGGTGATGTCGTGGAAGACGATGACCGCGCCGCTGAGCTGACCATTGGAATCGTGAATGGGCGCAGCCGAGTCTTCAATCGCGCACTCTCTGCCATCGCGCCGAATCAGGATGGTGCCGGCAGTCAGCTTCATTTCCTGATCTTGCTCCAACACCAGCTCGATGGGGTTGCGCCGCGGCTCACGGGTGGCGCCATTGATGATCTGCATCACCACGCTGATGGGCTTGCCACGTGCGTCTTCACGCAACCAGCCGGTTAATTTCTCGGCCGCCACATTGAGGTAGTCGACATTGCCATTCATGTCGGTGCCGATCACCGCATCGCTGATGGAATTGAGCGTTATTTCGGCACGCGCTTTTTCCATAAAGATGCTTTCTTCAACCGCCTTGCGCTGGATGATATTGCGCAACGATTGCGGCACCAGATAACTCTCAAAGTAACCTTTGGACAAATAGCCCTGGGCACCGCGCTGCACCGCCAGGTTGGCCAGCTCCTCCTCCTCGGTACCACTGAGGATCAGAATCGGAATCTGCGGGGCTACAGCAAATAACTGATCAAAGGTGGCGATACCCTTACTGTCTGACAGGGTAAGATCGACCAGAACGGCGTCAATCTCACCACTTTTTATACGCGTGATGGCGGTCGCCAACAGGGTCAGTACCTCGATGGTATAGGACCCATCACGGGCATCCTGAAGTACCCGAGTGAGTGCTTTAGCATCGTTGCTATGACTGGTAACGATCAGTACTCGATTCACTCTCTGTCCTCCCTGTAGATCACTCACCGGTGAAACCTGTGCAGCCGGTAATGATGACCGGCTGCCTGGAACACGGGCTTACTTGGCGGTAACCACGGGGTTGGCAATCACCACCTCAACCCGGCGATTCATCTGCTGCCCGGTAGCATCGCTGTTGCTAGCAATCGGCGAGCTCTCACCTTTACCTGAAGCGTCCATACGACCGGCGGCAATGCCACGGTTGATCAAGTAATGACGCACCGACTCAGCCCGGCGCAGCGACAGGCTGAAGTTGTAATCGTCATTACCGACACTGTCGGTATGCCCTTCAATCTGCACGCTACGGTCCGGATTGCTGCTGAGAAACGCCACCAGCTTGTCGAGATTTACTGCTGCACCGCTTTTAAGCTCAGATTTGTCGAACTCGAACAACACATCACCCAGAGTGACCACCAGGCCACGCTCGGTTTCCTTGGCATTCAGTTCGGCAAGCTGGCGCTTCAGCTGGTCGGCTTCGAGGGTGCGTGAATCCAGACGCGCGCCTTCGCGCTGTTCACTGAGTTGCTTGCGCTGGTCTTCGAGAAAACGCGCCTGGGCGCGGGAGTTGGCAATCTCGACCTTACGGTCGGCCAGATACACCAGGTGATCGCCCTGGGCCATGTTGTCTTCGGTGCGCAACTCTTGCGCCGACAGCACGGCCGCTTGCGCTTCCTTGATGGCCACGGGCGCACGAGTTGCCAGTTGTGGGTTGGCTTGCAGTTGCAGCAGCTTGTTCTGCACCTGTTCGGCACCGGCGGGTTTGGCCGGGGCGGCCGAACACGCGGCCAACAGCAGGGAAACACCGGCCAGGGCTATCAGTTTGCTGGTGTGCGGGATGGTTTTCATTGTTGCTCTCCAGTGGTGCGCTGCATTTCCTGCTTCAGGCTTTTGGTGCCTTTAAGCATTTCATCGTTAACCACTTTGGCTTTGGTGGCCTGCGAGCGGGCCAGCGCCAAGTCGGCATCGACCCGCGCCTGCTCAGCCAGACGCCGCGCCATATCCATTTCTTTCAATTGCAGAGCAGCGTTGGCGGCATTCAACTTGTTGCGCGCCTCAGCCAGATCCGGCGAGGCGTAATCCGCGACGCGGGCCTGCTCGGCCGCTTTAATGGCGCTTTCCGCCGCTTGCAGTTCAGCCGTGGGGGCAATCGGCGTCGCCGCACAGGCGCTGATCAGCAGCAGCGCGACACTGATGCCGGCAACACGCCAGGATGAGTGCGACTGCGCTGGGGCAGGTTGGTTGTGTAGTGTTTTCAGCATGTGGATGCTCCTTGATGGCATCACCCCTACCCGGCGGCTGACGTAGGTCAGCGCGGACGCGGCAGCGGTTATATGACAGGCACCGCCCAAACGCTGGGCGACCTGCGCGTGAGCGCGGGAGGCACAGGGCCGGGGCAGCTATCCGTGTACGGTGAACGTTTGTGCGTACGGCTTAGAACGTCAGACCTTTGGCGTTCACGGCTTTAACGCCGCGCACGTTGTCCGCCAGTTCAACCGCCAGGGCACGCTCGGCACCGCTGCCCAACTTGCCGCCGAGGGTCACGACGCCACCCTTGGTGCTGACCTCAACATCCGAACCTTTGACATTGCTGGAATACAGCAGGGTCGATTTGACCTTGGTGGTGATCCAGCTGTCGGCAATCTCACGCCCCGCCTGGGCAGTCGAGCTCTTGGCCTTGTCAGTCATGCTTGGCGCCGCGGTGCTGACCACCAGTTGATTGCTCACCGCCACCACACCGGTGGTATTGAGGGCCAAACGCTCCGCCGCCAGTTTGGCTTTGGCGCTTTCAGCAGTACCGGTCAAGGTGACAGTGCCAGCGTTGGTTTCGACTTCAGTGGTCTGACCGTCGGTGTGCTTGCTCCACACCAGCTTGGATTTGACCGCGGCGGTAATGCTGGCGTCGTCAACCACTTGGCCATAGCTACGCACAGTGCCTGGGGTTGGCTCATAGTCGGCGAGCACCACGATCTGGTTGTCGACGTCCTTGATGCCGTTGACGCCCAGGGCAATTTGCTTGGCCAGGTCTTTGTTGACGTCTTCGTTGACCTTGCCAGTCAGCGTTGCCTTGCCTTCATGCACCGTGACGTTCAGGTCATTGGCGCGCAGGTACGGACTGAGGGTGTAGGTGGTCCAGATTTGCGCTTCCTGACGGGCGTCAGTCACTTCCTGTGAGGTGCTGGCAGCAATAGCCGAAGTGCTCATTGCAGCAATCGACAGAGCAATGCCTGTGGCGATCATTAATTTGCGTGGTTGCGTGTACATAGTGTTGCTCCATCCGGGGAAAAGTATCCTGCAACTGAGTGGGTTGCCGTCGGCCAAGCCAGCAGGCAACCCTCACGCTCAGGGCATTACTTGGTTTTGTCGAAAAAGGTTTTGACCTGCTTTTCAGCTTCGTCATGGCTAACGGCGTAACGCTCCTGCACCAGGCCCGCGAGCTTTTCAGCGTGGCCTTCGGACTGCAGCAGTTCGTCCTCAGTCAACTTGCCCCAAGCCACCTTGGCCGAGCCAACTTGCTGTTTCCATTTGCCTTTGAGTTCTTCAACGCTGGGTAGGCTCATCATTTCTTTCCTTTTTGCTTGGTTGGGTTGGCCGCAGGCGGCGTTGTAACGCTGGCGACAGGGCTGACTGGTGCCCCGCTTTTCTGTCGTTGCTCGGCGTTATTAGCCTTGCCCTTGGGCGAGTTATAACCATCGGTTTTACTCATGCTGACCTCCGTGTACCCAACTGCCAGGCAAGATTGCGAGGAGCTGCGACCACCACCATGAGCCCACCGCAAGACGGCGTCGGTGCGCTACCGCGCTTAAGCTGTTTGCTGAGTGTGCGATCAGACGCAGGGGTAAATAGTGGGCTTTGTTCGCTGACGAACAGACGCTGTGAAGGCTGACGCAGATGCTGGTCATGTCGTTGTGCACATGCTCGACGGCCAATGTTTCAGCGGTCCTCACCGCATCAACCGAGGGCCTCCAATGCCCTTTTTTCGCGACAGGAAACCCGCATGTCCAAGTCAGCCAACCCTTCGGAGTCCACCGTGAACCACTTACTCGATAGCAAGTCGATTACCGCCGCCAAGCAGCAAGCCGAGAGCATGGCTGCCGGGGTTTCACGCGAATTCAGCAACTTCATCGTCGACATCGAAGACCTGCTGAAAGAAACCGCATCCCTCACCGGTGATGATCTCAACCGCGCCAAGGCCGCCATCAGCGCCCGTGTTAACGCGGCCAAAGCGTCAATTGACGGGCTCGGCTGCAGCGTCTCGGATCGCGTGCGCAAGAGCAGCGCCCTGACCAATGAATACGTCCATGAGCAGCCCTGGAAAGCCATCGGTGCCGTGGCCGCCGTCGCCTTCGCTCTCGGTTTGGTGTTTACCCGCCGCACCTGAGCCTCCCGCCAGCCGCGCCGGAGTCAATCCCGGCCTGGCTCTGCTCAAGAGCCCACCATGACCACTCCATTAGCGCTGAACGAGCGTCAGCACGCCGTGCGCCAACGCCTGCACCAGCAGCGCGAGCTAATCGCCCAACAGCTGCAGACCAACGTCAGCGCTCCCGCGCTCTACCCGCGCAGCATGACCATGCGTTTCCTCACCACGCCCCCGCCCGTTGCCGTGCAAATGCTGACCCAGGTGGTGAGCCTGCTGCTCGGCGCGCGCCTGTTACGCACCCTCAATACCGCCTTGGTGGTTGCGCAGATGGCTCGAGGTTTGTCCCAGCAGCGGCGCCTGCGCCTATTGCGCCAGGCATCAGACGCAGAGGTTTAGTCACGACCCATCAGGGCCGTGACAGGTGGTTTAACGCGGCATGTCGTCGAGCAGATCGGCCAACTCGTCAGCATGCTGCTCTTCCACCGCGAGAATGCCCTTGAGCAGTTGGCTGGTGGTCGGGTCCTGCTCGTCGAGGTACTGAATCAACTCGCGGTAACTGTCGATGGCGATGCGCTCGGCCACCAGATCCTCACGAATCATGTCGGCCAAGGAACTGCCGGCCACGTATTCGGCATGGCTGCGGGCGCTCAAGCTGTCGGGAGAAAAATCCGGCTCGCCGCCCAACTGCACAATCCGTGCGGCGAGTTGGTCAGCGTGCAGCTGTTCTTCGTTGGAATGAACCAGAAACTCATCAGCCACCCCTTTGGCATGAATGCCACGTGCCATAAAGTGATGGCGGCGATAGCGCAGCACGCAGACGATTTCGGTGGCCAGGGCCTGGTTGAGCAAGCGCAGCACTTCGAAACGATCCGCCGTATAACCGGCCGTCACGGCTCCGTGCTCAATGTGCTTGCGCGCCAGGCTGCGCAATCGGTTAAAGCCATTTTGCTTTTCATTGTCGCTCCATATGCAAGCGCCGGCCCAAGACCTTGGTGGTCCGTAGGCTCCGCGCTCAAATCCATAGAAAGGCCCAACTGCGCGCAAGTGCGCGGCTGGGCACTGTCGACGAAAGCGGCCGATATAAGCGCCCCCTTTCGCCAGAGCCTCACCATGCGCCGCCTGATGGTCGCCCACCGTGCGATAACGCACCCATAAGCGTGATCCGCCGCCATACCAGTGTTGGACGGCGCACAGACACCAGCGCAGGTAATACCTAGGCTCGATATTCGCCGTATTGCACGGCCTCAGAATGGAGCATGCACATGGACGACTATCGCCATCACGTGTCGGGGTTTTTCCCGCACCGCGACAAAGCCGACAGCACCCTGGCCATCCTGGTCGAGCGCGGCATCCCCGTGGCTCAGTTGCAGATCTTCGCTGGCGATGCCGACGCACCACCCGCCCCGACGCCCCAGGTGCACAGCAATGGCGTACTCAAGGACATGCTGGTGGATGGCGCCATTGGTACGGCCGTGGGCACGGGCGTCGGCGGCATGATCACCGCAGGGTTGGTTGTAGCGAACGTCAGTCTGTTTATTGCCAGCCCACTGGTGGCACCGCTGATGTTGCTCGGCTGGGGCGCGAGCCTGGGCGGTTTCTTCGGGGCGGTGGTCGGCGCATCGGCCGGTGCGGGGGACAATCAGGGGCGTTTTGCTGACCTGATTCGCGATGCGATCAAAGCCGGTGATGTGGTGCTGGTGGCTGAAACCCATAGCGAGGAACAGACCGCCATCGCCCGCGAGGTCATCGACGCCTCGGTCGGTGAATACAAGGACCTCAGCCTGACCTGAGCCAGCCGCTGGTGCCCGCTCCAGTCACGACTGGAACGAGCGCCACGCTCAGTCAGATACGCCCGAGCAACAGCAGAATGATGATGATCACCACCACCAGGCTCAAGCCGCCACTCGGGCCATAGCCCCAGTTCTTGCTGTGTGGCCAGCTCGGCAAGGCGCCGACCAGCATCAGAATCAAAATGACCAACAGTATGGTGCCCAAGCTCATGGCGCTGCCCTCAACAAGTGATACGACGGTTACAGGACCAATCAGCCCTGCTTGCGGTAGCCAGCACTGTGCGCCGAAGCGTCTGCGCTTATCTGTTCGTTAGCGAACCAAAGCGCCATTGCCCGGGCATTTGCGCTACTCAGACACCCGTACAGGCTGGGCCTTTTGTTGGCGACGGATTTCCTTGCGCTTCATTGCCAGGTACTCGTCACGCTCCAGTTCATGCAACTGCCGGGGATAGCGCTCAACGCCGGTATGCCAGGCGTTCAGACGTTGCTCTTGTTGCTCGGTGGCACTGACCGACAAAGCACCGAGGTAGGCCTCAACGGCGAGGAAGTAGCGCATGGTGTTGCGCTCGACCACACCGCGCATGCTGCCTTGATACAGCGGCTGTCCGGCGCTGTCGGTGCCGACCACACTGAAGCCCACCTTGTCGCGGCCGAGGGTGGCTAGATAACCGCCCATGGCGGCATGGGCTGCCATGCCGTAACGGTAGGCGTAGGTCAGGTGCAGAAAGCTGTGCTGCGCATCGAGCGCCACCAGCTCCACGGCGATAGCGTAATCCCGAGTCCCCAGCGGACCATCGGCGGCGCTCAGCCGCACCTGCAGGGCGTCACTGCCGTTGGTATTGGCCCGATAGGTGAAGGCAAAGGGGTAAGCATTGGCCAATGGCTGTTCATACTTGCGGCCGATATCCACATGCAAAGTGGCAACACCGCCAGCCGGCGATGGCCAGCAACCTTTCACGTTCAGATGCAGGATCAGTACCTGACACCACTGCGCCATGCTCTGCAAGGCGGGCGCGGCGACAGCGAAGGGCTGCTCCAACTGGGCATAGATGTCGCCCTTGAGCTGACCGCCCTCCTCACTCGACTGCTGGTACAGCGGCCTGCCAAACGGGTTATCTGCCAGTTGCTCGCGCAGCTCGGCATGCCGAGCCAACAGCGCCTGGGCAACCTCGCTCGCGGCCAGTGCTTGAGGCCCCTGGGCCATCATCCCCAGCAGGCAGCAACTCAAGGGGATGAACTTCATTAGGGTTTTACTCCGGAGTTGCGCGCACGCACATGGCCCGCACGGGATTCACGCCGCGCTTTGCGCCGGCTGTAGAGACTCATCAACGGCGTCACGGAAACCCCGTGCAACAGCACCGAGGCCGTAACGGTCGTGAGGGTAATGGCGATGAACTGCTCCACCAGCGGGCTGGGCAGGCCATGGCTGATGGCAAACATCAGGTAGTAAACAGAGCCAATCCCACGAATGCCGAACCAGCCGATCAGCCGGCGCTGATCGGCAGTGCTGTCGGTGCCCAGCAGTCCGAGCCAGACCGACACAGGGCGAACAACCAAAAACAGCAGAAAGACAAACCCCAACACGTGAAGCTCGACGCGGATAAACGCCAGCATGGCGCCCACCACCAGCACCACGGTGACTTCAGCAATGCGCTCCAGCTGCTCATTAAAACCACGCACCCCCTGCATCAGGTGGGCACTCACGGGCCCAGGCTCGGCAGCCGCCGGGGTACTGGACTGATGAACCCATTGCAAGGCCAGTCCCGCAGCAAATACGGCGAGAAAACCATTGGCATCCCAGAGCACTGCAACGCCATAGACCAAGGCCACCAGGCCGAGGGCGAGAAACTCGTCGAGGCCCAGACAGGCCTTATGGCGGCTGCGCAGATAGACCACCAGCTTGCCGATCAGGACACCCAGCAGCGCACCGATCAGCAAGCCCAGGGCAATCGCCCAGAGCACCTCCACCGCCAGCCAGTGCACCCCCCAGGGACCCAAATCGTGCAGCCCGAGCAGGCCGAGGCCGCGCAGGACA
>NKIE01000809.1 GCA_002256055.1 Pseudomonas sp. PGPPP3
CTGCGCGCGCTCGACCAGCAGCGCGCAACCCTCAGTGATAAGCACGGGGAGCAGCACCAGCAACACTCCGTTCACCCCCAGCACCAGTAAATCCTGACGCCCGATGGCAATCAGACCGATCTGCGCCAGCAAGCCGCCCAGCAACGCCAAGGGCCAATCCAACAACAGCGTCACCACCGTCATACCGATAAAATGAAACGACACCCCAGAGTCGAAGTCACGCCGCACCAGCCAGAGTAAGAACACCCCCAGCACGGTGCCAAACAACAAATGCTGACGACGACTGTCACTCAACACCTCAAGCCAGGGCGCACGCCAGGCAGCCCACAGCAGTGCGCCCGCATACACACCAGCGCCCAGCCATAGGGTCGAGGGTGCAAGTAACTGAGCTGCAATCACGGCACCAACGCATCCAAAGCGTCGCGCAAGGCGCTCGCCTGGGTAAAGGTTTGCTGCGCCTGTACGCGCCCCTGCTGCAATTGCAGCCAGAGCACCGCGTCATTCTCGACTGGGTAGCGCGGCACAATGCGAGCATTGCGATCCAGTATCACGCGGTAGCTGTAATCACGCATCGCAGGCACGGCAAACGCTGTAGCGATCACCGAGGGCATGCGACTGATATCCGCCAGAAACACCACCTTGCGCGACTCAAGGTACCCCTTGGGCTGCTGATCCAGCGCAGCAGCCACCAACTTGGCGCCCGCCATACTGCGCGCCACCAGCAATACCCGCGCGTCGTCATTCAAGCTGTAGGGCTGATCGAATTGATCCAGTAAGGTCCAGGGCGCCAAACGCTCGCCCACTTCGATAGCCTGCCCACAGATCGCA
>NKIE01000030.1 GCA_002256055.1 Pseudomonas sp. PGPPP3
TTCCTCTGGTGCTACCAGCTCAATCTTCCGCTCAGCAGCCTCTAACTGAGCACGATTGCGGATCTGTACGTCTTGCCCGTTAGCCGAATATACAAATCCATCACGGTGACGGAATCTTTGCTGCCGACAACCCAAGCGAATTGCCTCATCTACAGCCGTTGAAATCCGCGAGCCGGCACGAGTAACACCGAAGGCATCCATCAGCCGGCGGGTGATATCACTCTCGTGAACGGGCGCTTCCCCCTCAACCACCGCACTGATCATTTGAACAAGTCGTTCGGGCTTTTCTTGGTGGAGCTGTACGCTTGTGTCCAACACAGGGCTTAGTCGTACCTGCACATAAGGCCGACTCGAACTTGGCAGTTTTTCCTCCGCCGGTTGCCCACGTACGATTTCATGCTTGGGCTCAGGTGCCGCTACTTCAGGCACAATCAAGTCACGCTGCTCTGCAAGCTTCTGCCGTGCAGCCTCAATTGCAGCTACGGCGCGGATAATTTCCTGCTGCGGATTGCGGAACCAATCAGTACTCCAGATGCGATGGAAGTTCCAGCCAAGCCCCTCAAGCACGCCCTGGCGCAACCGATCACGGTCACGGGCAGAACGCGAGCTGTGGTAAGCAGCACCATCGCATTCGATAGCCAACACATAACGGCCTGGATATTCAGGATCTTTGACGGCGATATCAATGAAGTAACCCGCTGTACCCACCTGTGGCTCAACGACATAGTTGCGTTCACGTAGTGCTTCAATCACCTCAAGCTCAAAGGGTGAATCTGCCGCTTTCCCCGTTTCCGTGGCCACCTCTAACTCGCCAGTTTCAGCGAATTTTAAAAAGTTACGTAGCGCCCTCACTCCGTGACTTGCACCGGCATCCAGCTCAAGCTCATCGGCCCTGAAGTTAGAGAACACCCGCATTGCCATCTTCGCGCGAGTAATTAGAACGTTGAGTCGGCGATGCCCGCCTTCACGATTCAACGGGCCAAACTCTTTGGCGATTCGTCCAGACTCATTGCGCCCGTAGCCGACGCTAATAAAGATCACATCACGCTCATCGCCTTGGATGTTTTCAAGGTTCTTGGTGAAGAATGGCTCGCTGCTTTCGCGCGTGAAGAACACCTCAGCCTCTGGCGTTTTTCTGCGCAGCAACTCAACTTCGACTTGGATTAAATCCCGTTGCGCCACGCTAAAGGCGGCAACACCCAGAGATAACTCAGGGGTGCGAATG
Source organism: Pseudomonas sp. PGPPP3 (assembly GCA_002256055.1). Classification (GTDB taxonomy): domain Bacteria; phylum Pseudomonadota; class Gammaproteobacteria; order Pseudomonadales; family Pseudomonadaceae; genus Aquipseudomonas. The sequence continues at coordinate 1,226 of NKIE01000030.1, forward strand.
GCGTGTTCCATCACCGCACGAGCGACGGCCTTAGCCTCTTCTTTATTTGTCCGCGTACGACCCCGGTCATAAAGCGCCGTAGGGTCATAATCAAAGCTCACACCTTTAGCATGTGGATGCTGTCCAGCAGACGGAAATACCACCAATTTACTGTCGTAAAACTCGACATTGGAAACAGCAATCAATGATTCATGACGGCTACGGTAGTGCCAGCGCAAATAGCGCTCTTGGCTACCCGCGGCCTTGAACATGGTCAGAATGCTTTCGATATCACCCGTGGCACTGTCCTCATCATCCATTTCGACTTCACGGCTGAAAAAGTCAGTTGGTGGCATCTGCCGAGTATCGCCAACCACCACTACCTGCTTGCCACGCATAATCGCGCCAAAGGCATCAACCGCCTTAACCTGCGAGGCTTCGTCGAACACCACCACATCGAACTCCAGCTTGCCCGGCGGCAGAAAGTTGGCAATCGACATCGGGCTCATCATAAACACCGGTTTGATCTGCTGAATCGCGCGACCAGCCTTCTCGATCAACTGGCGAATCGGCATGTGCCGCCGCTTCTTGTTCAACTCGCCGCGCAAGATGGCCATCTCGCCCGGTTGATTGATATTCGGCATGCTCTCCCAAACCTGCTTGGCCAGGCTGGTTTGTGCATGCCGCAGAGAAGCCAGATCAAGATTACGAAAACGGCTGATCTGATGCTCGTGCTTAATACGGTCAAACTGCTGCAAGGCTGGCTTATCGGCATAGACCCGCTGAACAAGCCCGGAGTACCAGGAAAGATCGAGAATATCGGTCAATAGCGCCGGTTCATCGCTGACCGAAGCAAGCTGGAGAAGCTCGTCGAGACGTTCTGCGCGAAGTTGCCCTGCAAGAACGTTCCAACGGGACATTTGGTAAAGAGCTGTCAGGTTTTCCAACCACTGCTGCAAACGTGTACCCAAGTCTTGCAAGCCCAGTGCTCTGACGCTGTCTTTATCTTTCTGCGACTGCATCCCGGTGATATCGAGCGAACTGCGCAGCGCCTTGTCCAACCCGACCACGTGTTGTTCGATACTCGCAACAGCATCACCCAGCCCTGTAGCATCCGCATGGCCAGCCAGGAAGCTAATGATTCCTTTCGGTATTTCACCGTTGCCCAAATCATCATGCAGCTTGATGACCCAACTACTCAAACGCTCAAGTACAGGCCAGTCAGACTTTTGCCGCTGCCACTGAGCGCCGAACAACGCGCTGCCCAACGTCTCATGCTGATCGTAGATTTTCTTGCCTTGCTGATAGGTCAATACTGAATCTACCAGCGCCAGCTGCTCAGAATTGGCTTTCGGTAAAGCCTCCCGAGCCAAGCCTTGTAGGCGCGTACGCGCTGCACGGAACCGCCCAGAGAATACCTTCCACCATTTGTCGCCGTAGGCCAGCAAACACTGGCGCACTTCCAACAAGTCCTGCTCCCAGGCCGCATCAATCAACGCACTGTCATACTGGTTACGACAGGCTGACATTTGCTCCCCGGCCTGCAACAGCTCGCGAATAACATCGCGGCGCGACTGCCAGTCACCAGTTGATAACTGCACCCCATCCAAACGCGGCGCCTCTGCGGCGCGGCGTGCAGCCCGGCAAATAACATCGACATCAGCCAGTGTCGCCGGGTGGGTCAGCATTAATCGCTCAGAAAGAGCACTGGCCGCAGACTGCAGAGCAGCCAAGTGACCACTCGCCTGCTGTAAGGCATCCGTAGCGTTACTTTGCTCAATGGGTGAGAAGTAAGTTCGCTCCGTCCCCCAGAAAGCACTTTGCTCGGGACGTCCCATCTCTTGCAGGTGCAGCACGAGTTCCTTGACTAGCTCTCGGCGCTTTAATTGCTCGGCATGGCTCCAGCTTGCCATGGGAGCAAAGGCTAGAACCGGCAAACCTGGCTTGGTACGCTTTAACTTCAGGTAACTGCCCAGCACCTCAATAAAAGCTAGGCCGCTGGCACCGGCCAGCGAGCTGACGGCCTCGCAGTAAAGATTCAAGCCATCTTGCAGCTCTTTAAGGCTGGCCAGGTCTTCCACACCAACCTTGGTCAGTGGCCGCCCCTGGTCGAGCGTGCGTGCTAATTCTTTAAGCACAGATTGCTTGGTCGACTTATGGCTGTGCAGCTCAAACACTGCATCGCCTAAGTGGCACTCATCCAAACGACGCTTAACCACCTCAAGCGCTGCCATTTTTTCAGCGACAAACAGTACGGTCTTTTTTTGGCCAATCAGCTCGGCAATCACGTTGGTAATGGTTTGTGATTTACCTGTGCCCGGCGGCCCTTGAATCACCAGGTTGGCACCAGCACGAATTTCCAAAATAGCTTCGGTTTGGCTGCTGTCGGCATCCTTAACAAAGCGAACATCGCCGGGGTTAATCACCGAGTCGATATTCACCTCTTCGGGATAAGCACTGCGTTGATCGCCAAAACCGCCGCCCAGCAAACGCTTCAATACGCCATGCTCGTCAGGTTGTTTTTCTTCTGGCCAGCTCTTCGGATCAAGGTCCTTGAACATCAAAAATTTGCCAAACGAAAAGAACCCTAGAGCGACCTCATTGGGCGCAATCTTCCAGCGCTTTTGCTTACTAACTACATCGCCAACATTGGCAAAGAACGCGCTCAGCGCATCACCATCAGTGGCATCTACTACGTCACCTAAACTGCACGTCGACATATCCAGGCCAAAATCAGTTTTAAGCTTGGCTACCAGCGATAGGTTCTCAACCAGGTCGTCGCCTGAATACTTCAGCGCAAAACCGTCTTTAGCACCACTGCGCTCCAGGCTAACCGGCAGCAATAGCAAAGGAGCTTTACGCAGGTTGTCCGAGCTATCGGCTTCGTACCAATGCAAAAACCCCAGGGCCAGAAACAAGGTGTTCACCCCTTGTTCTTCGATGAAGCCTTTGGCCTCGGCATGTATTTTCAATAACTGCAGAAATAGCCGCTCATCATCCAGCGCCGTTTGTAAGCGGCTATCGAGATGTCGACGCGCCTTACCCGTTGCACTGTCAGCGTCATCGTCTGCAGCACTAGACCAATCCAGACTATCCAGCTCATGCAGGAGCTGCTCATCGCTTGCCGACTCATCATCCTCAAACGCCTCAGGATTGGCAGACTTAGCCAACTCCGTCAGCTTTTGCCGAGCCATAGGCGCGAAGGTCATCGCCTTTTCCTGGCAATAGAGGATTTTGAAAACCTCCTCCGACAGTTCATCCACCACCACGAGGGTTTTGGCTGTCTTGCGGAAGTTGAGCATATTGTTTCGAAGTCCAATATCCAGCAGCTCTTTGCGGCTGCTCTGGAGCTTCTGACTGATCCCTGCACTCATAGAAAATCCCACTATCTGAAACAGCAAATCGAGCTATTGGACATCAACCGCATGTGCCAAGGTGAAAAATTCAGCACATACGGCTACGGCGTCAATTGACAGGTGTGTTATTGATCATCAGCTGTTTTAGCAGGCAGGCGCGCTGCTGAGTCCACGCCACCAGAGCCAGAGATGTGGCTACTGCGAAAAGCAGCATGCATTGCAGAGAGCGCATGCGCCAAACCATCAAAGCCACCATTCTTAGATCCGATGAAGCGCACATCCAAGCCATCTGGAGTCGATATATTTAACTGGCTATATGCGCAAATAGGCAGCTCCCGATTGTTCTTGAAACGCCTGTCAGGGCCACCTTTCTTGTTAACGTACTGCCAGGTTTTATCGACAACCTGTGCATCACCGGGAACAGACTCACTCTCCACGTATTTGACACGCTCACTTTGCGCAGACAACTTGGCATACTCAATTGCGCCTACAGCTTTGCCTTGAAATGCCAGTACGCGGTCTGGGTAAAAAGCCAATGTGGTTTTATCCGATGTAAGCACCGGTACCGGCACGTTCGCTACGACGCCGGGTGCATGCCCAAGCACCAGACGTGCCCCACCAAACCTCAAGCCCTGACCTGCACCAGCTGAATACTTTTTGTCGGCGTACTGTGAAGTAGAGGCAATCGATTTAATTTTTCTCGCCGTCGCAGCCTGCTTAAGCTCGCGACACAAGCAATCGAAAAGATCATTGGTAACCTGGTCAGGCTCGTAGAAAAGAACGGTCAGTTTGCCCATTTGGTCCCGCCAATAGACCCACCCAGCAATCGCTACAAAAGTGACAAACACCACAGGACGCAGAAACGCAGGCCAAGCCCCGCTAACGACTACAAACAGGGAAAAAAGCACCAGCAGGCCGACACATACAAAGGGCCATAGCGGCACCTTAGAGAATTGCTCATTCATTGATTGCAGCAGTGCATCGCTCGTGGAATCGCTAAGTTCTAGAACACTGGTGGTCTCATGTTCCACTCGGGCAATAACGTTGAAGTCATCGGAGCCCTGAGGCGTGTCTACACGCTTGGGCGCAACGATAGGTTGGGACTTGCCCTGTGGTCGGGCATTTAGGCTCTTGCGATAGCGAAAACCCCCAACACCACCGCCAATGTACGCTCCACGGGCACCGATGCCGACGCGAAGCCCAGGCACGCCAAGTGATATGCCAATACCTGCCGTAGAAAAATTAAATCGAACGGCGCCAAATTTCACACTGCGAGAAAAACTGAGACTCACATGTCCTCCTTGATGGCGGCCATGTCGGACGCGAAGTGAGCCAATAGGGCCGCTCTGCCGCTTTCGCTCCCAATTCCTGAAGACAACAACTCAAACCCTCGACGCACCAGCGCAGCGATCAAGTTGCGGCGCTGCTTGAGAAAGTCAAAATATTCCAGCGTCTCCCACCCTAGAGGCAGCGCATGCAATTGATGCATGTGCTGCCAAGCATCTTGACTGAAATGCTCTCGAATCTTCGGCAGATATACAGTCGGGGCGTCATCCGAAATCTGGATGTTCTCGCTCCACTCGATCAGCGCGTAGTTGGCAAGCTGGTTGGTCTGGCGCTGTTCCACGATGCCGGAATTGATCAACCAGGCTTTCGGGAACAGGTGATGGCGCTCCAACGACTCCTTGGTACTCACAACCGCTGGATCAAGCAGATCGCTGACCTTTTTGTGCGAGAACAGCACAGGCGCACTTAACAGATTCTGGGCTGCCACAAAGGCAAAAAACTCCGGGCTGCGCGCCGAAGAACTCTCCATGCTGAACGGCAACGTGATGTCCCAGAAGTCTCCCGTCAGCTCACTAGCCATCTTGCTTTCCAGCAACTCGGCGAACGCCGCGGCAGTACTAATACCGCGCAAATCAGCAAGATCCGCGTCCAACTTCGACTCTGGAGAGGACGAGTAACGGCCTTTCAGTGTGATAAAGAAGAACCAGCGCCCAATCAGACGCTGCAGTTGCGCCTCGGGCACCTTTAGCTCCACCCGGCCAATCAGGTAGAACACATAGCCATACATCAACGCCAGCTCGGACGAAACCATCTGCCGGCTGCGAAAGCCCGCCCCCACCAAGGCACTTAGATACTGATGCCAATGGGTCAGGTTCAGCACATCGGCCTGCGCGGCCTTCAGCTTCGCAAACTGCTGATCACGAACCACTGCCGAATATTCACCGGTATCGGCATCCTTGCCTCGCAGCACCTGGTAGACGGACTTCAGTCGGGCGCGACGAAACGCCAGTGCCACCGACACACGCAAGAGCTGGTCAGGGTCAGGTTCGATAAAGTGATTGAACGATGACTTGCCCTGGGCTGGCTGCCTGGAATCCGCACAGAACTTCTCCAGCGCCAGCCGCCCTTCATGCCAGAACACCGAGAGCAGGGTCAGAATGAAGTCCGCTTGATTGAGCTTCTTGCCCTCGCTGTTGATCCGCACGAAGATCTCGGCGACATGCTCCTCATCCACGTTCTCGGCAATCTCCAGCGCCGTGAATGGGTATCCCTTTAGATTGATCAGCTGCTGAATGTTGTCAGCAATCTGCTCTTCTTCAGCCTCATCCAGCGCTTCGCGCTCACTCAGCTTGTCGATAAAGGCATTGATCAGCTTGCGGCTATTCTGCCCTTCCGCCCACAGCACAGAAATATTAGCGATCCATTCCGGGTCACGACGGATGCTGTTGTCCGCCACCTCGAACCGGCCACTACGTGGGTGGAAGGCAATCTCGATCTGCCGCTTCTGGTAGTTCTCATCAAGTACGGTCTGCCCGCGGAACACCGCATAGAGCGATGTCAGCCGCTGCTGTCCATCCACGATCAGACGATTGGGAACGTCATGCACCTTCGGGCCGCTGCCAATGCTGCGGCTCTTGTCATCGCTCTGATTGGCCCAGAACAGGAAGTAGCCAACGGGGAAGCCACGGTACATGGAATCGAACAGGTCGCGAACCTTGGTGTTCTTCCAGACAAAGGGCCGCTGAATATCCGGCAGGCCGATATCGCCTGTTTCAATGTAATTCAGCAGATTATCAAGGCTGTAATCAACCCGTTTGAAGCAAATTGCGCTATCGGCCATGGCAGTAAAATCCGCTTACTCAGCAAGTAACATCCGTTCAAACACGCGATTGCTCAACGCATTGCCGCGTCCACATCTGCCAGAGCAACTCTGACATCCAGTGCCAGCTTCACAATCCGGCTTACAAAGCCCTGCTCTGTCGTGTCGCTAATGCGCAACCAAGGCTCTGCAGATGCTGCCCAGTTGCGCTCGCTATCACTTAGTACACGATCGTGCACACCAGTACCGATGTACCAGGGCCAGTTCGCGCCACGCTGTCCCACAGCAAAAGCGCTATCCATTGCCTCGGCAATTACTTCAACGTTGACGGCATTAAGCTTGACGTCGGCATTGTCGCGGCAAATACCCCACTCCAGCTTATCTAGCCGTGCAGCCCCAAATTCAAAGCGCAGGTGTAGCTGGTGCGCTGGGTTTAGCTTCACGCCAAAACCTGCATACGCACGACCGCTGGCTAGTGCCTGGTCATCCCAAACTAAACCCAGTCCTTGGACCTCTAGGGCTTGCCCCAGAGAGTGTTTGAATTCAGCCAGTAACTGCTTTTTCACCTGATCGATGGACTGCGCCACCTTTAGCGCCGCCTCTAGGTGCTCCGGCTTTTGCAGGATCACCGCCTTGATTTGCTCTGCCTCGCTCACGTCACTCTCTCCATTAACCTGCTGGCGCACATAGGCGCTGAGGGCTTCTACAAACAGCCGTACTTTTGGGGCGCGGGTGTGGCAAGCGCTGTCATCCAGCCATTCGGCGATCTGTAAAAAACCCAGACGCAAGAAGTTGCCGGTTTGCTCCAGCGCTTCGCGCTGTGCCGGGTTCAAACTGGCTTCGGAAGGTTCCCAGTTGCAGGCATACACCAGCAGCCATTGCCTACCGCCGGCCGACGTCTGCAGAAAGCGCGCGTAGTCTTCTAGCTGCTTATCCTGGTCGGCGGCCCATGGCTTGTTCTCGATGCCGATTACGCCACCGCGAAACTCAAGGTAAATATCCAGAAAACGGCCGCTACGGGTGCGTTTTTCCAACTCAACGCGCAGCAGATCTTGCGGCTCAAAGCCGGGTTGCCCCAAGCGCTGCAGCAGGCCGCGTAAAAACAGTTCGCCCTGACCGTGCACACCTTTGGTATCCAGCAACAGGCCGAGGTAGCGCGACAGTGCCACCTCGTTATTGCGCAGGTGGTCCACCAGGCTAAAGTCCGGCGCCAACTCAGCGGCGTAGCTCTGTTTGGCTTCGGCCAGGGATGCCGCGCGAATACGCACGGCATCGAGCAGGTCGATAATAGTGGCCGGGGTGCTCATGCCAGCGCCTCCTCCACAGCTTGCTCTGCGTCGGGCAGGCGCAGTTGGCCGGAGATTAGGCGGGGTAATAGGGTGTCGCGCAGTTGGGTGAGGGTTTGGGTTTGCTGCTCGCTTGCAATCCAACCATCGAGAGCGGCTCCGGCAACGTCCTCAAACACGCTTAAAACTTCTTTAGGCGGCAGTAATACAGGATGATTTGAAACGAGCCCTTTGTTGAGATTCTGCTGTGCTGACCCTGATGATTTTGACGCCAACGCTGCACGCTCTCGACGAGCACATATAAACGTAAATGCTCTGGAATAAACCCGCGGGATAAGCCCGCAACAGGCCTGGTTAGCAGTGGATGGATTAGCTAACAAACAAACCTCACCGGCCGTGGCTCCATACATAGCCACCACGGTTGTTCCCTGAGGCCATATCTTGGCGGAGCTTTGATTAACGCCTAGCTCGGTTATTTTTTCCTTGGTATTCAGAACAATTGGTTTTCGTACTTCGCCGGATGTAAGCCACGGCACTTCTCCGCCCCAATATTCCGGGGCCGTACGCTTTGGAGTCCCGCCACTTTCTACTCGTTCACAGCAGTCAGATAGCACGCCGACACGCCACCCCTTTGGCACCAAGCCCAGTTGGGACTCTTCGAAGCTGTCGGGGAACAGGGCGGCGGTGGGGGCGTCCATGGCTTGGGGTTCGAGTCCTTCGGCCTTGGCGCGCACGGGGTCGAAATCGACGAACCAGGATTTGAACAGCGCCTGGGCGATGGCTTCCAGGGTCGCGTTGGTTTCACGTAGCACCTTGATACGGCTGTCCAGGGCTTCCAGAACTGAAGCTATGGTCTCCTGCTCTGGGAGAGGAGGAACCCTGATATCTGCTTTTTTAAAATCCTTCAGAACCACACGCGGAATAGCAGCACCTGATATGAAATTACTTTTCAGATAATCAATCACATCTGCAGAAGACAAATAGTACTTAAGGTAACTCGTCAGAACTTTAGATTTATCTGGTCGCAAAATTGCGACGGACGACAGTAAAACCGCATCTAATTCAGCATCCACGGAACACACTGTATCGAGCGCAGAGTTACCATCCTTCGCTATCAGAACATCGCCAACTTCAGGTTTGCACCCTTGTTTAATCAGTACATTGAAGTCTTCTTCTGAAATCAATCGTGCATTAGAAATATCCACACCAAATCTAGTGAGATCTTTCACCGACGCCATAGGCTTACCCGTAGTAACAGATTTCGGGCTTTGATGAGCTCCATCAGTAATTTTTAAACAAAGCTCACTTAGCTTTATCAGAGGCCAGTCAGAACTCATACCCTAGCCCTCCCAACTTCTGCCGGATCAGTTGATCGAGTTCTGCGCCTTTGGCCATCTGCTCGCCCAGTTGGGCGGTGAGCTTTTGCATCTTCTCGGCAAAGGCTTCCTCGTCGTCTTCCACCTCTTCGGCACCGACATAGCGGCCCGGCGTAAGTACATGGCCGTGCTCAGCGATTTCACTGAGTTTGACGCTGCGGCAGAAACCGGCGATGTCCTGGTAGTCGGCAATCTCACCACCCACGTCCAGCGGTTCGCCGCGCCAGTTGGCGACGGTCTGGGCGATGCGTTCGATGTCGCTGTCGAGCAGTTCGATCTGCACGCGGCTGACATTAGTGCCGAGTTTGCGCGCGTCGATAAACAGCACTTCACCGGGGCGGGCAACTTTCTGTTTGGCCAAGAACCACAGGCAGGCGGGAATCGGGGTGTTGAAGAACAGCTGGCCGGGCAGCGCGACCATCACTTCCACCACGTCGGCCTCGACCATGGCGCGGCGGATGTCGCCTTCGCTGTTCTGGCTGGAGCTCATCGAGCCGTTGGCCAGCACGATGCCCGCGCGGCCGCTGGGTTTCAGGTGGTAGAGCATGTGTTGCAGCCAGGCATAGTTGGCGTTGCCTTGCGGCGGGCTGCCATAGACCCAACGCGGGTCACCTTCCACGCTGCCGGGCCACCAGTCGCTGATATTGAACGGCGGGTTGGCCAGCACAAAGTCGGCACGCAGGTCTGAATGCTGGTTGCGGATAAAGGTGTCGGCCGGCTCTTTACCGAGATTGAAGTCGATGCCCCGAATGGCCAGGTTCATAGCAGCCAAGCGCCAGGTGGTGGGGTTAGCCTCCTGACCGTAGATCGATACGTCGCCCAGCTTGCCGCCGTGGGCCTCGATAAACTTCTCGGACTGCACAAACATGCCGCCCGAGCCGCAGCACGGGTCATAGACCTTGCCATGGTGCGGGTTGAGCACCGCCACCAGGGTTTTAACGATGCTGGCGGGCGTATAGAACTGCCCGCCCCGCTTGCCTTCGGCGCTGGCGAACTGACCGAGGAAGTATTCGTAGACCTGGCCGAGTAGATCGCGGGCCTTATTGGCGTCGGTGCCAAAGCCGATGGTGGAGATCAAGTCCACCAGCTCGCCGAGCTTGCCGTCTGGCAATTGGGCGCGAGCGTAGCGTTTGTCGAGGATGTTCTTCAGGCGCGGATTTTCCGCTTCGATGGCACTTAGGGCGTCGTCGATGCGTTTGCCGATATCCACCTGTTTGGCGGCGGCGCGCAACGACTCCCAACGGGCCACGGCCGGCACCCAGAACACGTTGACCTCTTTGTAGTAGTCGCGGTCTTCCAGCTCGGCATTGATCAGCTCAGGGTCATCGCTGCCCAGGTAGTAATCGTCCTGTTCATCGCTGAGCTTGCGCTCCAGCTCGGTGCGGCGACCGGCGAAGCTGTCGGAGATGTACTTGAGGAAGATCAGCCCAAGCACGATGTGCTTGTACTCGGCGGCGTCCATGTTGGCGCGCATTTTATCGGCAGTGGCCCAGAGGGTTTTCTGCATATCTTGCAGGGTGCTGCTGGCCTGCTGCTTGGCTGGGCTGCGCACGCTGGCGACGGCCTCGGTCAGGTAGGCAGCGGAGGCTTCGGCCACACTGGCTGGTTCAAAGCGCTCGCGGGCTTTACTCAGCGCTTGTTCAGCCAAGCTCAGGCTAGCGCCCTCCTCGGCCTGGGTGCGTTTGACCGCACCACCGCGACCACGGCCCTTGGCCAACTCACCCGCCTCAATCAAGGCGTCACGCACCGCCCAGAACTCATCCTCACTCACCTGTGGGAACTGGCCACGCAGAACCTCCAGCAGCGACTGGTTACCAATCGTGCTGCCATCGGCCGGTACTGCAGCCAGCAGGGCCGCACGCAGAAGCGGTGCTTCGTTCATCGTTCACTCCACAGTCGAGCACGGCGTATAGCGGGCTCAAGCAATTCAAATACGAGGGCATGCGCAGGGTAAAACAGTCATGCGCTTAAGCGCGTGGCTGTGCCTGGCGGATATCACGGGAGGGCTTTACTACGGGGGTTTCGCCGCACAGCGAAACACAATGAGTGGCCATCCTTGGGATACCGCGGCCTACCTTGCATGCGATGCCCGTCACAGTAGCCATGTGCGCTGCAGGGGTAAAGCAAACAGCACTAACGTGCTGGTAATTTTTTGTATTAGTGGTCAAATTTTGCGCAGCGTAATGATGCTTCCGCTGTGTGCCTGCTCCACTCATAAGCTCATCCCTACCCCAACCATGTGATCAGCCAAGGCCTGTTGCAGCACCTCCACCTTGCGCTGCAACTGCGCCACGTGGGCGCGCTCGGCCCGCAGTGCCGCGCTGGCTTCCTTGCGCTCAGCCAGCAACTGTTTATTGACTGCCTGCTGGTTAGCCAAGGTTCGACCCTGGCGGGCCAACACCTCACCCATGCCTTGATGACGCAAAGCCTGGATCAGCAACAGCATCAGCAGCGTGATGATCAGCAGGCCTGCACTACCCAACAGCATCCATACCAGCCCCATGCCTTCCATCGCTCGCACTACCTCCAGCGCTCGCGGTCAATCTTGAACCGCCAGCGCACAGTATGTAGCCTAAGGCGACAGGTCTACGATGTAGGCATATACAGGTAAAGTTTGCGCACAGGTGGAAGCGGCATGAAACGCGAGCAATCGGTAGCACAGGTACGCTGGGATCTGGCTTTGCGTTATCGCCTGATCGAGACAGTGGCTTGGTGGGAGGGCCGGCTGACCACGGGGCATCTGATGCAGAGCTTTGGCATCAGCCGGCAGCAGGCCTCGAAAGACATCAACAGCTACATCAATGAATATGCGCCTAGAAACCTTACATACGACAAGTATCTGAAGGGCTATGTGCCGAGCAAGGTGTTCAAGCCGCTGTTCATTGATGACAGCGCCAGCGCCTATTTGCACCTGCTCAATCAGAACCACGAACGCGCCCCGCACATCGACGGCCTAGCCCTGGCCTATGCCCACACTGAAGTGCTGCAAGTGCCGGACCGCTCAATTCGCCCGGAAGTACTGCGCCCGCTGCTCAAGGCCTGCCGGGAAGGCCTACGCCTGGAAACCGAGTACGTTTCGTTTACCACCCCGGTTGCGGAAACCCGCCTGCTTGCGCCGCACACCCTCCTCTACACCGGCATGCGCTGGCATGTGCG
>NKIE01000810.1 GCA_002256055.1 Pseudomonas sp. PGPPP3
CCCTGGAAAGGCCGGCTGGAAAGCTGCGCCCAAACGCCGGTAGAGCACCTGCACAAACAACGCTTGCTGCAGGATGGCCAGGTGCGCTGGTTGAACCTGCGCAAGGCGGCCATCAGCGAACCCTTGGCACCGAGCAACAGCGGCCTGGTGATTCTGCTCGAAGACCTGACCGACACCAAAATGCTCGAAGAAAAGCTCGCCCACTCCGAACGCCTGGCCTCCATCGGCCGCCTGGCCGCCGGTGTCGCCCACGAGATCGGCAACCCAATCACCGGCATCGCCTGCCTGGCGCAGAACCTGCGCGAAGAGCGGAGCGACGACAGCGAACTGAACGAAATGAGCACGCTGATTCTCGAACAGACCAAACGGGTCTCGCGCATCGTCCAGTCACTGATGAACTTCGCCCACGCCGGCGGTCATCAGCACGCTGCCGAGGCCGTGTGCTTGGCGGATGTCGCCCAGGATGCCATCAGCCTACTGGCCCTCAATCGCAACAGCGTCGACGTGCAGTTCTTCAACCTCTGCGATCCCCAACACTTGGTCACCGGGGATGCCCAGCGCCTGGCTCAGGTGCTGATCAACCTGCTGTCCAATGCCCGCGATGCCTCCCAGCCGGGCGGCGCCATCCGGGTTAAAACCGAAGCCAACGAGGACACCGTCGAGCTGCTGGTGGAGGACGAAGGCAGCGGAATTCCGAAAGCCATCATGGACCGTTTATTCGAGCCATTTTTCACCACCAAAGATCCCGGACAGGGCACTGGCCTTGGCCTTGCACTGGTCTATTCGATCGTGGAAGAGCATTATGGCCAGATCACCATCGACAGCCC
>NKIE01000031.1:0-5591 GCA_002256055.1 Pseudomonas sp. PGPPP3
GGCGCTGCCCAATAGCACGGCCTTCAACCAAGACCTTGCCTTTTTCCTTGAGCAGGTAGCGCTCCATCACATTGATGTTGGAGCGACTTTTAACGGTTTCCGGACGGGCCTGAACGATGTACAGCTTGCCGTCATCGCCGTCTTTAGCCCACTCGATGTCCATCGGCCGGCCGTAGTGCTTCTCGATGATCAGCGCCTGCTTGGCCAGCTCGGTGACTTCGGCATCGCTTAGGCAGAAGCGCGAACGCTCGGCGCGATCAACATCGACCACCTTGACCGAACGACCGGCCTTGGCTTCATCGCCGTAGACCATCTTGATGGCTTTACTGCCCAGGTTGCGGCGCAGGATGGCCGGGCGGCCAGCTTCCAGGGTTTGCTTGTGCACGTAAAATTCGTCGGGGTTGACCGCACCTTGCACGACGGTTTCGCCCAGGCCGTAAGCGCCGGTGATAAACACCACGTCACGGAAGCCCGACTCGGTGTCGAGGGTAAACAGCACGCCGGCAGTGCCGGTTTCCGAACGCACCATGCGCTGCACACCAGCGGACAGGGCGACCAGTTTGTGGTCGAAGCCCTGGTGCACACGGTAGGCAATGGCACGATCGTTGAACAGGGAAGCGAATACTTCCTTGGCCGCACGGATCACGTTGTCCACGCCGCGGATGTTCAGGAAGGTTTCCTGCTGACCGGCAAAGGAAGCATCCGGCAAGTCTTCGGCGGTCGCCGAAGAGCGCACGGCCACCGCCATGTGCGGATTGCCGGCGGACATGGTTTCGAATGCCGTGCGGATTTCGCTGTTCAGGCGCTCGGGGAACTCGGCTTCCATCACCCACTGACGGATTTGCGCGCCGGTGCGGGCCAGGGCGTTGACGTCATCCACGTCCAGCGCATCCAGAGCAGCATGGATCTGCTCATTCAAGCCACTGAGTTCGAGAAAGTCGCGGTAGGCCTGGGCGGTGGTGGCAAAACCACCGGGCACCGATACACCGGCACCAGCAAGATTACTGATCATCTCGCCCAGGGAGGCGTTCTTGCCCCCTACGTGCTCGACGTCGTGGTTGCCGAGCTTATCGAGGGAAACTACGTACTCTACCAAGGTGATCTCTCCACTAGCGGGTTGGAAAAGCGCAGGATGCCGGAAAATCCCTTACCGCGACACCATGCGCCACGGTGGCCTGCCCCTTGAAAATAAGTAACAATGCCGTCTGGCAAGGGCTTGTCGAAACTGGCCCATGATAGCCAAGAATCATCCTCACCTTAAGGCCTTTGGTGCAAATGAAACGAACCGCTTTTTTCATCTCCGATGGCACCGGTATCACGGCCGAGGCACTGGGTCAGAGTTTGCTGGCGCAATTCGAAACGATCACCTTCGACAAGCTCACTCGCCCGTACATCGACAGCATCGAAAAAGCGCGCGCAATGGTACAACAAATAAACCTCGCCGCAGAGAAAGACGGGGGCCGCCCGATCATCTTCGACACCGTTGTAAACCAGGAAATACGTGACATCCTGGCCGAATCTTCGGGCTTTATGATCGACATTTTCTCGACCTATCTAGCGCCGTTAGAGCAGGAATTGACGTCTCACTCATCCTACTCGGTGGGCAAGTCACACTCCATTTCGCACAACGCCAATTACATGGAGCGTATTGATGCGGTGAACTTTGCCCTCGATAACGACGACGGCGCACGCACCCATTACTACGACAAGGCCGACCTGATCCTGGTTGGCGTTTCGCGCTGCGGCAAAACTCCGACCTGCCTATACATGGCCATGCAGTATGGCATCCGCGCCGCCAACTACCCGCTAACCGAGGAAGACATGGAGCGCCTGCAACTGCCGGCCGCCCTCAAGTCGCACAAGGACAAGCTGTTCGGCTTGACCATCGACCCTGACCGCCTCACCGCCATCCGTAACGAGCGCAAGCCCAACAGCCGCTACGCCAGTTACGCCCAGTGCGAGTTCGAAGTGCGCCAGGTGGAAAACCTGTTCCGCCGCGAAAACATCCCGCACATCAATTCCACTCATTTCTCGGTGGAAGAAATCTCCGCCAAGATCCTGGTGGAAAAAGGCGTGGAACGGCGCCTGAAGTAAGCGGCTTCAGACTTGCGCGCGGCGCCCCCAGTGCTGGGGCCGCCGGGCCATCCCGCCCTTACAGCAGCCAGCCCGCGGGCACTTTGGACAAATCCTCAGGGCAATCGATATCTTCCAGTACGGGTCCCTCGAACAGACTCCAACCCAACTCAGCCAGGCGCTCACGGGTGCTGCTGGCGACGCTGGCGCTGCTCCAGACGATCTCGGCGAACACCCGCGGATGGCTTTGCCGCAAGCCCAGCAGGACGTAACCACCATCGCTGGCCGGGAACATTACGCTGTCGTGACGGCTAAGGGCCTCGGCCGCCTGGCGCAGCAACTCCGACGTCAATTGCGGGCAGTCGGTGCCGATCAGTAATACCGGCAAGCCTACCTGCACACCCTCTTCGACTGCCCGCGCCATGCGCTGCCCCAGATCGCCCTCACCCTGATCGCGCAGCTCCACGCCAGAGGGCCAGTCAAACTCGGCCCAGGCCGGATCGTCAGGCGGCGGGCTCAGGCACAGTTGCAGCGGGCCGAGCGCCGCAGCCTGGGCCGTCGCCAGCGTCACCTGCAACATACGCTGTGCCAGGCGCGCGGCGCCCTCGCCGCCCAGCGCCGGGATCAGCCTGGTCTTGGCCCTTCCGGCCTGGGGCGCCTTGGCAAAAATAATGACGCGTACCGTGCTCATCGGTAGGCCTCGGCCAGTTGCGCCACCGATGCGCCGCGCCAATAAGCCCAACGCAGCCGCCACATGAGGAAAATCGTCCGCCACACGCCGCGCTGTTCCCAGCGCCGACCCGAGGTGGTCAGGCGCGTGGCGATGCACGCCGGCCGGCTCACTTGGCGCAGACGCGTGCACAGCTCGATATCTTCCATCAGCGGCTGATCGGCGTAACCACCAAGGGCCTCGAAGCGGCTGCGCAGGACGAAAATACCTTGGTCGCCGGTGGCGATGGAGGTCAGCCGCGAGCGCCAGTTGATAAGCCGCGCTACCACTTTGAGCAACCAAGGGCGACCGTCGATGCGCAGATCGAAGCGCCCCCAGCAGCACTGTCCATCAACCAACGCTGCCTCGATCAATTGATCGGCCGCCGCCGGCAGGCGCGTATCGGCGTGCACAAACCACAGCACGCTACCGGTGGCCTGGGCCGCGCCGGCATTCATTTGCCGGGCGCGGCCACGGGGCGCGTCCAACCACAGGACGCCAGCCGGCAACAACGCCCGACTGCCGTCCGTGCTGCCGCCATCGGCCACGATGATTTGTGCGCCACGGGCCTGTAACGGCGCCAGCTCGGCCAACAGTTCCGGCAGATTGGCCGCTTCGTTAAGGGCCGGAATGATAATGCTCAAGCTCATGGCGTGCGGTTCAGGTGCCAGTCGTAGTCGAGAAACTCGATGTCAATTTCGCCGTCCAGCAACTGCTGGCGCTGCGCGTCATCCAGGCCCAGAGCATCAGCCTGACTGGCGAAATAGCGGGCCAGGGTCTGGCCGTTCTGCTCGAAGTCATCCTGATACCAGTCGAAGATACTCGACACCTGCAGGTTGTCACCCGCCAGGCGATTACGACTGCGATCGGTCAAAAAACGCCGTTCGGCATCCGCCAACTGCGCCTGCAACTGCGCGCCGTTGTAAGCCTCGGCGCGCAGGGCCGGGCAGCCGATGCTGGCGCAGTTGAGGGCAAAGTGCGTGCGTGGCTGGTGATAGCCCTGCTCGCCGCGAATCAACTCATGTTCCAGCTCGTCCAGGCTGCGGGTCTTGCCCAGCAGCTGCAGGGCCGGTTGCTTCCAGGGCGAGCGCAACAGGCTGCCCAGGTCTTTGATCGACTCCAGATCCGGGTAACCGTCGAGTACCAACTCGACGGTGGCCGCGTTGTAGGCATTGATCAGCATGGCCAACTGCTCGTCCTCGCTCCAGCGCGCAAACGCCGCCGGGCGCACCGCCGCCACCTTGCCCAGGTAGGCGCGCAGCTGCTCACGCTCGGCGGCCATACCAGCGTAATCCACCTGACTGGCATGGCCGCCCTCAAGCACGCGCACATGGCGGCTGAGGAGATCATTCCACAGGCGGTTGTCCAGCCCGGCCGCAGCCGCAGGGGCGGCCAGGGCCAGTCCGAGCAGCAGACTCAACAGGCAACGATAAAAGCGCATAGGGTGTTCTCAACAAGTCAGGGTAAACATCAGACCCGCGTTACCGCGCGATGATTCAAACCGTGTGCATGGCGGCAAAGGCTTGCTGCAAGTCGGCGAGCAAATCGGCCGGATCTTCCAGGCCGATGTGCAAACGGGCCATCACCTTGCCCTGCCAGCGCGCCGCCGTCACGCTGCGACTGCTGGCCGGGTGACAGGGAATCATCAGGCTTTCGTAACCGCCCCAGCTGTAACCGATACCGAACAGCCGCGTGCTGTCGATCAGCCGATTGACCTGGGCGCGGCTGATACCCTCTGCAAACACAACACCGAGCAAGCCACAGGCGTACTCGGGTTTGAAGTCGCGCCGCCACAGTTCATACCCTGCGGCACCGGCCAGCGGCGGATACAACAGCTCAGCCACCTCCGGGCGCTGGGCCAGCCAGGCCAGCACCTGGGCGGTACTCTCGCGGTGCACGGCCAGGCGCGCCGCCAACGTGCGCAGGCCGCGCAGGGCCAGGTAAGCATCGTCGCCACCCACCGACAGGCCAAAGGCTGCATAGGTCTGGCGCAAGCGCGGCTGCACGGCCGCCGTACACAGAATCGCCCCAAGCAGCACATCGGAATGGCCGACGATGTACTTGGTCGCCGCGTGCAGCGACACATCGATACCCAAGGCAAAAGCATCCCAACCCAGCGGCGTGGCCCAGGTGCTGTCGGCCACCAGCAGCGCGCCCTGGGCATGGGCCGCGGCCGCCATCGCCGGCACGTCATGAACTTCAAAGGTCAGCGAGCCCGCCGCCTCGACGAACACCACGCGGGTGTTGGCCTGCAGCAGCTCGCTGATCCCGGCGCCGATCAGCGGGTCGTAGTAGCGGGTTTGGATGCCCAAACGCGCCAGCAGGCCATCGCACAAGGCCCGCGTCGGTTCGTAGCAGGCATCGCTCATCAGCAGGTCATCACCCGGTTGCAACAAGGCCAGCAGCGTGGTGCTGATCGCCGACAAGCCAGACGGCGTCAGCAGGCAATCGGCAGCGCCTTCCAGTGCGCAGAGCGCCTGCTCCAGCGCCATGGTGGTTTCGCTGCCATGCCGCCCATAGGTG
This sequence comes from Pseudomonas sp. PGPPP3, assembly GCA_002256055.1. Taxonomy (GTDB): domain Bacteria; phylum Pseudomonadota; class Gammaproteobacteria; order Pseudomonadales; family Pseudomonadaceae; genus Aquipseudomonas. The sequence continues at coordinate 5,306 of NKIE01000031.1, forward strand.
CGCCGCGTACCCGCTGCGGCCTTGAGCTCGGCGGTGTTGGCAAACAGCAAGGTCGAGGCGCGCACCACCGGCGGATTGACCGGGCCGTAGCACGACTTGTCCGCCCGCCCGCTGTGGGCCAGGCGTGTAGCGGGACGGTCGCTGGGAAGATCGGTCATGGCAGGCCCTGCATCGCGGGTAAATAAATAGGCAGCGGTCACGCTAATGGAAATCTGCGGTCTTGAATAGAAGAGGCGCCCCGCGCCAGGGTTTGCTAGGGTCGCCGCCTCATACAAGCCAATTTTGT
>NKIE01000031.1:5601-13468 GCA_002256055.1 Pseudomonas sp. PGPPP3
ACGCCACTCCAATGGGCACGTTGTCGGAGATTTGTCCTTATGCACCCTACGCTGCCCCTGCTCAATGCCTTGAATTTCCCCAGCCTGCGCCGCGGGCCGGTCGAGGCGTTGCAGGTCAACCTGACCTACCGCTGCAACCAGCGCTGCCTGCATTGCCATGTGAATGCTGGGCCGACGCGCACCGAGAGCATGACCGATGCCAGCTTGGCGCTGCTGCTGCAAGTACTCGACGCCCATCCGGTGCAGACCCTGGACCTCACCGGCGGCGCGCCGGAGCTGCACCCGCGTTTTCGCGAGCTGGTCAGTCACGCGCGGCGCGGCGGCATCCGCGTCATCGACCGCTGCAACCTGAGCATCCTCAGCGAACCAGGCCAGGACGATCTGGCCGCGTTCCTGGCCGCAGAGGGTGTCGTGATCAGCGCTTCGCTGCCCTGCTACTCGCGCGAGCGGGTCGACCAGCAACGCGGTGACGGCGTGTTCGAGACCAGCATCGCCGGCCTGCGCCAACTCAATGCGCTGGGCTATGGCATTGAGGGTTCGGGGTTGCTGCTTAACCTGGTCTACAACCCCCAGGGGCCGAGCCTGCCACCGCCGCAACAAGCCCTGGAGCAGGACTACAAGGCGCATTTGCAGGAAGATTTCGGCATCCAGTTCAACCAACTGCTGACCATCACCAACCAACCGATTTCCCGGTTTGGCAGCACCCTGGTCAGCAAGGGCCAGTTCAACGGCTATATGCAGTTGCTGCGTGACAACTACCGCGCCGACAACCTCAAGACCGTCATGTGCCGCAGCCTGGTCAGCGTCGACTGGCAGGGTTACCTGTATGACTGCGACTTCAACCAGATGCTCGAACTGCACCTGCAATTGCCTGCCGAAGCGGTGTTGGCCCGTGACCGAGCGCACCTGAGTGACCTGCTCAACAACCGCTTCGACGGTAATCCGATTGTCACCCGTGACCATTGCTACGCCTGCACCGCCGGACAAGGCTCCAGTTGCTCGGGCGCCTTGGGCTGAAACAAGCGCCGAATGATTGCTTGCCACATGGGTGGGCACCAACCCACTCCACAACAGGAACTCACCGCCCCATGACTCTGCGTAAAAGCCTGCTGCTCGGCCTGATCCTGCTCTTACTGGGCAGCTTTTTTGCCTTTGACCTCGGCCAGTACCTGACCCTGGCCAGCCTCAAGGCCCAGCAAAGCGCCCTGCAAGCCCAGGTGGCGGCCGATCCGTGGCTGGCCGCCGGGGCGTTTTTTGCCGTGTATGTGGCCGTCACCGGCCTGTCGCTGCCCGGCGCCAGCCTGATGACCCTGGTGGCCGGCGCCCTGTTTGGCCTTTGGCAAGGCTTGTTGATTGTGTCCTTCGCCTCCACCCTGGGCGCGCTGTTGTCGATGTTCAGCAGCCGTTTTCTCCTGCAGGACTGGGTGCAGCAGCGCTTCGGCCAGCGCCTGGCGGGCATTGAGGCCGGGCTGGTGCGGGACGGCGCCTCTTACCTGTTTGCCCTGCGCCTGGTGCCGGTGTTTCCGTTCTTTCTGATCAACCTAGCCATGGGCCTGACCAAGCTGCCGGCGCGCACCTTCTGGTGGGTCAGCCAGCTCGGCATGCTGCCCGGCACCTTGGTTTACGTGAATGCCGGCCGCGAGTTGGGCCAGGTGGACTCCATCGGCGGCATCCTATCGCCAGGTTTGCTCGGTGCCTTTGTCCTGCTTGGGGTGTTTCCGCTGCTTGCGCGCAAGCTGCTGGATCGTCTGCAGGCCCGGCGTGTGTATCAGGGCTGGGACAAACCCAAGCGTTTTGAGCGCAATCTACTGGTGATCGGCGGCGGCAGTGCCGGCCTGGTCAGCGCCTACATTGCCGCAGCGGTAAAGGCCGAGGTCAGCCTGATCGAAAAACACCAGCTCGGTGGCGACTGCCTGAACACCGGCTGCGTGCCCTCCAAAGCTCTACTGCGCTCAGCCAAATTTGCCGCCGAGCTGCGCAAAGCCGAGCAGCTTGGTTTCAGCAAAGCCCACGCCGAGGTGGATTTTGCGGCGGTGATGCAGCGTGTGCAGCGGGTGATCACTACCATTGAGCCCCACGACTCGGCCGAACGTTACACCGGCCTGGGGGTTGAGATGCTGGCCGGCAATGCCCGCCTGACCTCGCCATGGTCGGTCGAGGTCAACGGTAAAACCCTGACCAGCCGCGCCATCATCATCGCTAGCGGCGCTCGCCCCCTGGTGCCTGCCCTGCCCGGCCTGGAGCTGATTGAGCCGCTGACCTCGGACAACGTCTGGGCCCTGCGCGAACGGCCGGCGCGCTTGCTGGTGCTGGGTGGCGGGCCGATTGGCTGTGAGCTGAGCCAGGCCTTCCAACGCCTTGGCAGCCAGGTCACCCAGGTGGAAATGACCGAGCGCCTGCTGGTACGCGAAGACCCTGAGGCCAGCGCGGCCTTGATCCAGCAGTTGCGCCTTGAAGGCGTGGATGTACGCCTGCAGCACCAGGCACTGCGGGTAGTCGTGCAGGACGGAGAGAAACAACTGATCTGCCTCGACCGGGTCAACCAACAGGAAGTGGCTATCACCTTCGACCAGTTGCTGTTGGCCCTCGGCCGAGTGGCCAACACCCAGGGCCTGGGCCTGGAAACCCTCGACCTCAAGTTGCGCGCCAACGGCACCCTGGAAACCGATGAATACCTGGCTACACGCTTCCCCAACATCTACGCCTGCGGCGACGTGACCGGACCTTATCAGTTCACCCATGTGGCTGCGCACCAGGCCTGGTATGCGGCGGTGAATGCGCTGTTTGGCGATTTCAAGCGCTTCAAAGTGGATTACCGGGTAATCCCCTGGGCCACCTTCACCGACCCGGAAATCGCCCGTGTCGGCCTCAACGAACAGGACGCCAAGGCCCAGGGCATCGCCTATGAGGTGACCCTCTTCGCCATCGATGACCTCGACCGGGCGATTGCCGACGAGGCCGCCCATGGCTATATCAAGGTGCTCACGGTACCCGGCAAGGACCGCATCCTCGGTGCCACCATCGTCGGCGAACATGCCGCCGAACTGCTGACCGAATACGTGCTGGCGATGAAGCATGGCCTGGGCATGAACAAGATTCTCGGCACCATTCACACCTACCCGACCCTCAGCGAAACCAACAAGTACGCGGCCGGTGAGTGGAAGCGCGCCCACGCCCCCCAAGGCTTGTTGCGCCTGGTGCAGCGCCTGCACGCTTGGCGTTTGCGATGAGCGCACGCTTTGACCTGCTACTGGCCGGCGCCGGCCACGCCCATCTCGGTGTGCTGCGCCGCTGGGCCGAGCCGTCGGCCCGGCACAACCGCCCGACGGGTCGCATCGGACTGCTGAGTGCCGATGGCCATGCCTGGTATTCGGGCATGCTGCCGGGCTTGCTCAGCGGCCGTTATCAGTTGCCAGAATGCCGTATCGAACTGGACGCCCTGTGCCACGCCGCCGGCGTTGAACTGCTGATCGGCCAAGCCACTGGCCTGGACAGCGCCAGCCAACAGCTGCAACTCAGCGACGGCCGCGCGCTGGACTACAACTATCTGTCCCTCAACCTCGGCTCCCTGCCGGCCATGCCGGTGCAACACGGCAGTGGCATGCAGGTGCTGGCGGTAAAACCCTTCAGTGCTTTTATCCAAGGCTGGCAGCACTGGCAAAGCACGCCACAACCACTGGCAATCCTCGGTGGCGGTGCCGCCGGCGTGGAGTTGGCCCTGGCTATAGCGGCCAAGGTGCCGACAGTAACCCTGCTGACCAGCAGCACCCTGCTCAGCGGACATCCGCCGGCGCTGCGCCAGCGCGCCCTCAAGCACCTGGCCCGGCGAGGCGTTCGCATACAGGAACATTGCCCGGTCGAGGCCATTGTTTATGAGCAGTTGCTCAGCCATGGCCGTTCGGTCTGGCAGGGCCATCGCCTAATCGTTGCCAGCGGCGCCAGCGCCCTGCCCTGGCTGGCCGACAGCGGCCTGGCCTGCGATGAACAGGGCTTTGTGCAGATCAATGCGCAGTTGCAGAGCACCTCCCATAGCAATGTCTGCGCCGTCGGTGACTGTGCCAGCCTGGCCCACAGCCCGCACAACGGTGTGTATGCCGTGCGCCAGGGGCCGGTGTTGGCGCAGAACCTGACGGCCTTGCTGCAAAGCCAGCCGCTGCAAACCTTTCGCCCGCAACGCCGCGCCCTGGCCCTCCTCGCCACCGGCGATGGCGGTGCGCTGGCCTGTTGGGCCGGGATCACCGGCGAAGGCCCGCTGTTCGGCCATTGGAAAGACCATCTCGATCGCGGCTTTATGCAGCGCCACCGTATTCCTTAACTTATTTTCAGCTCATCACCCGCGAGGCCCGTCATGCTCGAATCGGTACAGAACTACTACGGCAAGGTCCTACAACACAGCAACGACCTGAAAACCAGCGCCTGCTGCGATGTTTCCAGCATGCCCGACTGGCTTAAACCGCTGCTGGCCAAGCTGCACCCGCAGGTGACCGAGCGTTACTACGGCTGCGGCCTGGTCGCCCCCGCCGTGCTGGAAGGCGCACGGGTGCTGGACCTCGGCAGTGGCTCCGGACGCGACTGCTACCTGCTGGCGCAATTGGTGGGCCACCAAGGCCAGGTGGTTGGCGTGGACATGACCGTCGAGCAACTGGCGGTGGCCAACGCCCATCTGCAGTACCACGCCGAGCAGTTCGGCTTTGCCAATGTCGAGTTCCGCCAGGGCTATATCGAAAACCTCGACGCCTTGGGCTTGAGCGATGCCAGCTTCGACGTGATCGTCTCCAACTGCGTGATCAACCTCTCGCCGGACAAGGACAGCGTGCTGCGCGAGGCCTATCGCCTGCTGAAGAAAGGCGGCGAGCTGTACTTCAACGACTTTCACAACCTGGCCAAGCGCCACGGCTTTGCCGACCCGCGTCTGGTGGAAGACCGGCCGATCGCCATCACTGACCCCAAACTGGCCGCCAAACTGGGCAATACACGTTTCTATTCCGCCACTTACCGGCTGTTCAAACTGGATGACCTGGAGCCGGCCTGCGAAGACCACGGCCAGGCGGTGATCTATCACGGCGGTATCGCCGATGCGCCCCACACCTTCGTCCTCGACAAGCACCATCACATCGAAACCGGCAAGGTCTTCCCGGTGTGCGGCAACACCTACCGCATGCTGCACGACAGCCGCTTCGCGCCGTACTTCAGTTTTATTGGCGATTTCAGCCAGCACTTCGGCATCTTCCAGGGCTGCGGCTCGGTGCTGCCTTACGACAATGACAACGGCACCGCCAACCTAGGCGCCTGCTGCTGAATCGGGAGACCGCACGATGAAGGTTCTGTTTCTGTGCACCGCCAACAGCTGCCGCAGCATCCTCAGCGAGGCGGCCTTCAACCATTTGGCACCAGCCGGCATGCGCGCCTACAGCGCCGGCAGCGCACCCAGCGGCGTGGTGCATCCGCTGAGCCTGCACACCCTAAGCAACGCAGGTATCGACACCACTGGCCTAGCCAGCAAAGGCAACGAGGCGCACCTGACGCTGGCGCCTGACTACGTCATCAGTGTTTGCGGACGCGCCGCGCAACAGCCTTGCCCGGCCTACTTCGGCAGCAGTACGCGCTTGCATTGGGGGCTGGATGATCCCGCCGAGGTACACGGCAACAGCCACGAGGTGGAAGCCGCCTTCGCCGCTACCCTGGCGCAGATCGAGCGGCGTTTACAGGTGTTTTTCGCCTTGCCCTTTGCACAACAAAGCCCGGCACAACTGCTGCCGCAGTTGCTCGCCATCGGCGAGTTGCCGTGACGGCGCCAAGGGGCTTTAACCAGTCAGCAAATTGATAAAAAACAACCCAACCAAGGCTTGTGGCGCTGCCACAGCATGCTGTTATGATCGGGCCCGCGATCCACCCCGGACAATAAAAACAGCAGTGGAGTGTCGATTTGCTTTTCCTTGGTGCCCAGCGCTGGCTCCGTCAACGCGCCCCCAGCGTACTCGCCCTGCTAATTGTGGCATTCATGAGTGCCAGCCTGGCCTGGCAGAGCGTCGCCTGGCAACGCTTGCTCCGCGCCCCGACGGCGGCCAATAGCGCCGCTCCCGACAGCCAGGCTCGCACGCCAGACATGCAAGCCCTGCTGCCATTGTTCGGTAGCGCCCCGCTGGCCGATAGCGGCGTAGCCCCCAACACCAACCTGCGCATGACCCTGCTCGGCAGCTTTGTAGATACCGCTGGCAAGGGCTCCAGCGCCATCATCCAGCTCGAAGGCGGCCCGGCCAAACGTTATGCGGTGGGTCAGGAACTCAGTAGTGGTGTGCTGCTGCATGCCGTGTACCGCGACCGGGTAGAGCTAAAGCGCAACGGCCGCTTGGAAACCCTGGCCTTTAGCAATCGCAAGACATCCGCGGCGTCCGGGCTCGTCAGCCCTGCGCCAGATAGCGAGAGTGCTGCCCAATTACAGGCCCTGAGCGACGAGGACACACTGCAGTTACAGCAACGCATGCAGGCCTTGCGCGACCAACTTCAAGCTACAGACGATGCACCCGCGCCGCTGGAAACCACCGAACCTACCGAACCGTCTACGGAAGCATATTAAGTTTATGTCTAGGATTCTGCCGCGCCTGAGTTGCGCACTGTTCGCTGCTGGTTTGTTGGTTACTCCCTTGCCGCTGCTGGCTGCGATTACTGCCGTAGCAGCCGATAGCAGCCAGCAGGAGGAACGCTGGACCATCAACCTGAAAAACGCCGACATCCGCGAATTTATCGACCAGGTTGCCGACATTACCGGCGAGACCTTCATTGTCGACCCGCGAGTGAAGGGTCAGGTCAGCGTGCTGTCAAAAACCCCGCTGACCCTCAGCGAGGTCTATCAGCTGTTTCTCTCGGTGATGTCCACCCACGGTTTCAGTGTGGTGACCCAGGGCGACCAGGCCCGTGTGATCCCCAACGCAGAGGCCAAGGCCGAAGCCAACGATGGAGGGGCCGCACCGGGCAAGCTGGAAACCCGTCTGATCCAGGTGCAACAAGGCTCAGTGGCGGAGCTGATCCCGCTGATCCGACCACTGGTGCCACAGTACGGTCACCTGGCCGCCGTGACCTCGGCCAATGCCCTGATCATCAGCGACCGCAGCGCCAATATCGCCCGTATCGAAGACCTGATCCGCCAGCTGGACCAGAAAGGCAGCAACGACTACAGCGTGGTCAACCTGCAGCACGCCTGGGTAATGGACGCCGCCGAACTGCTCAATAACGCCATGCTGCGTGGCCAGGCCAAGGGCAGCAGCGGCACTCAGGTGATTGCCGATGCACGCACCAATCGCCTGATCATCCTCGGCCCACCGGCGGCGCGGGCCAAGCTGGTGGGCATGGCCCAGTTGATGGACACACCGACCACGCGCTCAGCCAACACCCGGGTGATCCGCCTGCGTCATAACGATGCCAAAGCACTGGCGGAAACCCTCGGGCAACTCTCTGAGGGGCTGAAAACGCCGGCCGGCGGCGAGTCCAGCGGCCAGCAGAAAAACATCATGATCCGTGCCGACGAAAGCCTGAACGCCCTGGTGCTGTATGCCGCGCCGGAAGTCGTCGCCACCCTTGAGGAAATCGTTCGCCAACTCGACGTACCGCGCGCCCAGGTGATGGTCGAAGCGGCGATCGTCGAAATCAGCGGCGACATCAGCGATGCCATCGGCGTGCAATGGGCGATTGATGCGCGTGGCGATTCCGGCGGTCTGGGCGGCACCAACTTCAGCAACACCGGCCTGTCAGTCGGCACGGTGCTCAGTGCCATTCAGGACAAAAAAATCCCAACCGCCTTACCCGACGGCGCCATCATCGGCCTCGGCAACGACGACTTCGGCGTCCTGGTGACGGCCCTGTCAGCCAA
>NKIE01000811.1 GCA_002256055.1 Pseudomonas sp. PGPPP3
ACTTGGCCGGAGGCGAGGAGCGCGTTGAGCTCCGAAGCAAAGAGGAGGCGCGGGCCATCTTGGCGGTAGTAGAGGGGCTTGATGCCGAACGGATCACGCGCGAGGAAGAGGCTCTGGTTGACGGCAGCCCAGGCGGCAAAGGCAAACATGCCGCGCAGGCGTGAGAGGCAAGCAGTGCCCCACTGCGCATAGGCGTTGAGCAGGACTTCGGTGTCGCATGCCGTGTGAAAGCTCCAGCCGAGAGCGTTCAACTCGGTGCGGAGTGCGGCGAAGTTGTAGATGGCGCCGTTGAAAACCAACGTGAAGCGACCGTCGGCCGTGCGCATCGGTTGATGGCCGTGGGCGGGATCGAAGATGGCCAGGCGGCGCATGCCCAGCGTGGCGTCGCCGGATTCCTCGCGCCCGGCGTCGTCGGGGCCACGGTGGAGCATAGCGTCGCACATCCGGTCCACCGCGGCGGCGCGCACCGCGGGTGCCGTGCGTGGGTCAATAAATCCGGCGATGCCGCACATGAGATTATTTTAGCGGACCTGAGCGGCGTCGATGGGTCCGCGTGGGTGGTCAAAGCTTTGCCCCGTAACTTCCCAGAGGGAAGCGGCCGCATCGAACCGGCAGATGGGGATGAACCTCACGTTGGCGCCTGAGGTAACATCCTCAGGCCAAGTAAGCACAGGGTGCGGCGCGGCGTGTTGCAACCCCGTTGATGCTACGGGGATTCACGCAGCGATGGACCGGGCGATTTCGTCCGCTTTGGTGGTGGATGTCAGGCTGGCGACCAATAGCAGGGCGAAGTCGAGCGACGTGCCGGCGCCGCGGCCGGTC
>NKIE01000812.1 GCA_002256055.1 Pseudomonas sp. PGPPP3
TTACCCTGACTTGGCTTGTGCAACGTGGCTGCACCTTGCACAAGGCGATGTAGGAGTCAGAGACAGCTTGCCCTTCGGTCGTCGCTTTAGCCATGTTCTTCATGCGGCGACTGACTCTACATTGGGGCCGCGGCTCAGCCCGCTTGAGCGCTATGACCAGATCGTCTGTGGAACGCGCAACGTATTGGATCTTGCCGTGCATTCTCGAGCACAGCGCTTTTTGCTCACCAGCTCAGGGGCAGTCTACGGCCCTCAGCCTCCAGCGTTGACTCAGATCCCAGAGAACTATCACGCGATGCCCGACCCACTGCATACAGCCCATGCCTATGGCGTAGCCAAACGCACGGCCGAGCATCTGTGTGCCTTGTATTTCAACGCCCATGGCTTACAAACCGTGGTGGCGCGCTGCTTCGCCTTTGTGGGCAGGGACTTGCCCCTGGACGTCCATTTTGCAATTGGCAATTTCATTCGCGACGCACTGCACAGACCTGCCATCTTTGTGCAAGGCGATGGCAGCCCTGTACGGTCCTACCTAGACCAGCGCGATCTCGCTGTCTGGTTGACTCGGCTCCTTCAAGGAGGAACTGCAGGTGAGGCCTATAACGTTGGGTCGGACCAAGCCATCACTATCGCGAGTCTGGCCTCGCTCGTCAGAGATACTCTAGCACCTGAGAAAGAAGTCCGAATCGCGAATGCAGATGCCTCCCCTGCTGGGCGCAATGTATACGTGCCAAGCATTGCAAAAGCGCAGGCAGACCTCGGTCTGCAGGTGCAAGTCCCGCTCGTTGAGGCTATTCGCGAAGCGGCTCAACACGTACAC
>NKIE01000032.1:0-8536 GCA_002256055.1 Pseudomonas sp. PGPPP3
TGTTCCCAGAGCACGCCAAACAAGCTGAAAGCCTGATCAAGGCCGCCGATATCGCCATGTACGAAGCCAAGCAACAACGCAATCGCGCCTGCCTGTACACCCCGCCCGAGCTTTCCACCTCGACGTAAAGCCGCTAAGGTCGCCCGCATCACAACCTCGGAAAGCCTCCCATGTCCGTTCCCGCACTCTCTGGTTCGCAGTACCTCAGCGCCGGGCTGAAACTGGTACTCAGCCCCGGCTTGCGCCTCTTCGTGCTGCTCCCCCTGACCATCAACCTGATCCTCTTCGTCGCCCTGATCAGTTTCGCCGTGCGCCAATTCAGCGGCTGGCTCGACAGCCTGATGGGCAGCATGCCAGGCTGGCTGAGCCTTCTCGACTTCCTGCTCTGGCCACTGTTTGTTGTCCTGCTGCTGCTGATGGTGTTCTTCACCTTCACCCTGCTGGCCAACATCATTGCCGCACCCTTCAACGGCTTTCTCGCGGAGAAGGTCGAAGTGGTGGTACGCGGTGAAGATACATTTCCAGCATTTAGCTGGAACGAGCTATTGGCCATCGTGCCGCGCACCCTCAAGCGTGAACTGCGTAAGCTTCGCTACTTCTTGCCGCGCGCCATCGGCTTGTTGATCCTCTCCCTGATCCCCGGCCTGAACCTGATTGCCACACCGCTATGGCTGCTGTTCGGCGTATGGATGATGGCCGTGCAATACATCGACTACCCGGCGGACAACAACAAGATGAGCTGGGACGACATGCTCGCCTGGCTGCGGGAGAAACGCTGGCAGAGCTTAGGGTTTGGCGGCATCACCTATGTGGCGCTGCTGATTCCCTTCGTCAACATCCTGATGATGCCCGCCGCCGTGGCCGGTGCCACGCTGTTCTGGGTTCGTGAAAACGGCGCCTCTAGCCTGGTGAAACGCTAGCGAGCTCCGCCGCTGGCAAGCACCGTCACGGTTTCGCCACGCCAGTGTCACAGTTGCTACATGGTGATAGTCGAGACTGTCACCATGAGCACAGCCCCCCTATTAATCGCCCTGATCAGCGAAACCGTCTTGCCCGTCGTCAACGACCTGCCCCAGAGCCTGGTCCACCTGTGCGCCGGCTTGCATGCGCGCGGCCATCACCTGCAATTGGTACGCCCACGGCAGGCAGACGATCAAGGTCGCCACAGCGATGAACGCCTGCTGCTAACCCGCGGCTGGCCGCTACCTGGCTTGCCAGGCTGGCAATGGGGCATGTCCATGCAGGCCAAACTGTTGCGTCATTGGCAGCGTCGGCGCCCCGACGTGTTGTATATCGCCAGTCCCGGCCCACTCGGTCTTGCGGCCTTGCGCGTAGCCACACGCCTGAACATTCCCGTTGTCAGCAGCCTGACCAGCCCCACGGACAGCTTCCCCTCCAGTCACTTGCTGGCGCCGTTCAAACGCCTGCTCCAGCACTACTTGCGCTGGTTTCACAACCACGCCCAACTCACGCTGGTGCCCACCAGCGACCAGCTGCATGCGTTACAACGCAACGGCTTTGCCCACCTGCAACTGCTAAACGACGGCGTCGACAGCCTGCTGTTCCATCCGCGCCAGCGCAGACAGGCATTACGCAGTGACTGGGGCCTGGGCGAGGTCGATATCGCCGTGCTCTGTCGCGCCCCGAGCAACGACCAGCAGCTCGAACTGCTGCAGCGCTGTTGGCAGGCGCTGCAAACTCGCTACCCACGGCGCCACATGCGCCTGGTCGTACTCAACGCAAACTCCGCTACGGCCGCGCAACTGCCCGACGCCTTTATGAGTGAGGCCGCCCACGGGGTAAACCTGGCCAGCCACTACGCCTCGGGGGATGTGTTTTTGCTGGTCGATGATGACGACCGCTTATTGCTGGAAACCCTGGCGTCAGGCCTGGGGGTGGTGGCCTTCGACCAGGGCGCCGCCGCCCAGCACCTGCGTCATGGCCATAACGGCGTTTTGGCCATGAGCGAAGACCCTGACAGTTTCGGCGCGGCAGCGGTGTGGCTGCTGGAAGAGCCAGAAACCCTGCGCCGAATCCGCCTCAATGCCCGCCAGCACGCCAGCCGGCAAAGCTGGGCGAGCATCAGTCAACGTCTCGAAACCCACCTGTGCAATGCCTGCCAACGCCAACCATAAGCCCGCTTAGGCAAATGCCTTGGGCGAAGCCGCGTAGGCCAGGCTGAGGGCTCCACGGCCGATGTTGATCGCCCCGGTGGCACTCAACATTGCCAAGTGCAAAGCTACTCCGCGCGCCTGACACACCTGCTCCAGCTCGGCAAAGCCGGGCAAGTCTCGAACCACCGACAAGTCGCCGGCATAACTCAGGCACAGGTGTGGCGCCAACAACTCAGCCGCCTCCACTCGTCCGACAGCATGCGCAAACAACTTTTGCGCCGCCTTGTCGAAACTCGGCGCCAACGCCACTGGTTTGTCGTCGCCGCTTTGGATGCTGAGCACCGGCTTCACATCGAGCAACGAACCCAAGCCCAACGCCGCACCACGCACTTTATCGAGCAGGCCGCTGCGATCACCCTTCTGAAAGCCTCGCTGACGCAGATGGGCAAGGTCGTCGGCCACAATAAAGGTGCAGGTCTGCAGCGCTAGTTGTTCGAGGCGCACACGCACCGCATTCGGGTGCGCACCATCGGCGATCAAGCGCATCCCTTCGGCCGCCAGCACCGCCACGCCGGCGAAGACACTTTTGCTGTCGATCACCCGCATGGCAAACGGCCCACTCAAGCCAGCCTGAGCCCGGCGCCCTCGGTACTGCTGCAGCAGACCAAAGGAGGCCTGGGTGGCATGCTCGAAAATCTGGCTGCGCTGGCTGGCCACCGTCAGGCACAGCAAATAGTCGAACTCATTCACCAACTCATCCAGCAACCACTGCTGTAACTCTGCCACCGGCAAAGGCTCGCTGTGATCGAGGGCCCCCACCTTCGGCAATTGCTGCTGATAGAACACCTGGGTGGCCTGCGCCTCACGCTGATCAATCAGCCGCTGCTCACCTACTCGGAGCACGATGGGCAACACCCGCACGCCGTGCGTGCGCAACCATTCCTCAGGTAAATCGCAGGTTGCATCGACTACCAGACCTACACGCATAACCCGCTCCCCGGCCGCTGTGACGGCGCTTATTGTGATGCGCATCACTTTGCCTGCTGCACCGAGGCACGTCAGCCCAACCGATTACGGGTTTATCCAGGCAATAAAAAGCCCGCCAAGCGGCGGGCTCCTGTACAGCGCAGCCACTTACTGCTGCGGCTGGCCTGGTAGAGGTCGCAGGTTGACCTCGACGCGGCGATTCTGCGCACGGCCATCGGCGGTGGCATTGCTGGCAATCGGCTGATCCGGACCGGCGCCACGGGTCGACAAACGCGTGCCATCCACCCCTTGCGCGGTCAGGTAATTGGCCACGCTCTGGGCGCGACGCTGGGACAGGTCCATGTTGTGCTGACGGCTGCCGGTGCTGTCGGTAAAACCAACGATCTCGATGCTGTTCTGGTTGAACTGCTTGAACGACGTGCCGAGGTTATTCAGCGGTGCATAGAAGTTGCTGACGATTTCGGCTGAATCGGTGGCGAAGGTGATATTGCCCGGCATGATCAGCTTGATCTGGTCGCCCTGACGCTGCACTTCCACACCCGTGCCTTGCATGCTCTGGCGTAGCTCGGCTTCCTGCTTGTCGGCGTAGTAACCATAGCCGGCGCCACTGGCACCGCCGATGGCTGCACCGATCAGGGCACCCTTGCCGCGATTGTCATGGCTGATCAAGGCGCCGGCCGCCGCCCCTGCCAACGCCCCAAGGCCACCGTACTTGGCGGTCTTGTTACTGCTCGGCGGCTGATTGTCATAAGGATTCTGCGACGCGCAACCGGCCAGCAAAACGGCGGTGCTAGCAGCAATCAACAGGCGACTGGGCTTAAACATCAATGCAAGTCCTCAACGTAATGGGGGGGCAGCCGTCATCGGCCGTGCGGATTAGAGCACAAGCGCCCGGGAAAATTCCGCGCTCAGGCACGCACATACGGATTGCTGCGCATCTCGTCGCCCAGGCGAGTATCCGGGCCATGGCCCGTGACCACCGTGGCATCTTCATCCAGGGTGTAGAGGCGCTGTTTGATCGAGCGCTCGATGGCCGGGTAATCGCCACCCCACAGATCGGTGCGACCAATGCCGCCACGGAACAAGGTATCGCCGGCGATCAGCAACTTGGCCTCGGGGAACCAGAAACTCATCGAGCCTGGCGTATGCCCCGGCGTGTGCAGCGCCACACCACAGCCGCAATCCAGCGCCTGATCATCGCTCAGCCACTGATCCGGCGCAGGCACCGGCGTGTAGGGCACGCCGAACATGCCGCACTGCATCTCCAGGTTATCCCAGAGAAACTGATCATCCTTGTGCAGGTGCAGGGTCGCCCCCGTGCGCTCCTTCATCTGCCCGGAGGCGAGGAAGTGATCCAGGTGCGCGTGGGTATGAATGATGCTCACCACCTTAAGGCCATGGGCGTCCAGGCGCGCCATGATCAGTTCAGGGTTGCCACCCGGGTCGACCACGATGGCCTTCTTGGTAACGGGGTCGCCAATGATCGTGCAGTTGCACTGCAAAGGCCCGACAGGGAAGGTTTCGCGGATCAGAGCGGGTTTGGCGGTGTCCATGGTGGTTCCTGCAAAGTAAATGGTACGGATCCGGCGCGCGGTGCGAAGCCTGATCACGCGTGCGGCAAGCCGCTGGGCCTGCACACAGGCGACTAACGTTAAAGCGTGAGGCTAGCGCCTGCACTTTTCAACCACCAGCGCCCGTCCGGCAGCGCTCACCATCCCCACCGTCTGTGCGACGGCAAAGCCTAGCAATACAATACCTGTACAATCTATTTGCGACTGTACAACAATATGCCTATCATCCAATCAAGGCCGCAATACAGCCCCCGCGTTCGTCATCCAGCTAGAGGTGCGCCATGACTGCTACCAACCCAGCAACCGAAACCCTCAAACTGGGCATCAGTGCCTGTTTGCTTGGCAACGAAGTGCGCTACAACGGCGGTCACAAGCAATCCAATCTGTGCAGCCGGGTGCTCAGCGAGCACTTTGAGTTCGTTCCAGTGTGCCCGGAGGTGGCCATTGGCCTGGGCACCCCGCGCGAACCCATTCGCCTGATCGGCGACCCGGCGGCCCCCCGCGCGGTCGGAACCGTACACCGCGAGATTGATGTCACCGACGCCCTGGCCGCTTACGGCGAGCGCATGGCTGGCGAACTGCAGGGCATCTGCGGCTACATCTTTATGCAGCAATCGCCGTCCTGCGGAATGGAGCGGGTCAAACTCTATCAGGACAACGGCGCCCCCACTCCAGGCGGCAGCCACGGAATTTTTGCCAAGGCATTTTGTGCGCGCCACCCGGACTTGCCGGTAGAGGAAGACGGCCGCCTAAACGACCCCGTGTTGCGTGAGAACTTCCTCACTCGCGTGTATGCCTACGCGCGCTGGCAGGCGTTGCTGCGCAGCGGCCTGACCCGGCAGAGCCTGCTCGACTTCCACTCGCGCTACAAATATCAGCTGCTGGCCACCAACCCGCTGCAGTACAAAGCCCTTGGCCAACTGCTGGGCAACCTCAGCCAATACGACCTTGCTGAGCTGGCGCCGCGCTACTTCAGCGCACTGATGGCAGCCTTAAAGAAATGCGCCACCCGCGGCACCCACAGCAACGTGCTGCAGCACATCACCGGCTACCTTAAGCAGGCCCTGAGCCGTGAAGACAAAGCCGAGATGAATCAACTGATCAGCCAGTACCGTAACGGCATCGTGCCGTTGGTGGTGCCGTTGACCTTGCTCAAGCATCACTTCCGCCGTCATCCAGACCACTACATTGAGCGTCAGGTTTACCTGCAACCGCACCCTGAAGTGCTTAGCTTGCGTAACGCGATATGACTCACCAACGCTCGGCAATGGAGCCTGCATGCGCCAACTGATGTGGTTTCGCACCGACCTGCGCGTGCACGACAACAGCGCCCTCGCCGCCGCCATGGCAGCGGGCCCGACTGTTGCGCTGTTTCTGCTCAGCCCCGGCGAATGGCAAGCCCACAATGATGCGCCAGCTAAGGTGGATTTCTGGCTGCGTAACCTGACAGCCCTGCAACAGCAACTACAGCAACTGAATGTGCCACTGCTGATCGCCACAGCCGACACCTGGAGCGAAGCACCGCAGGTTCTGGCACGTCTCTGCCAGACGCACGACATCGCGGCGGTGCAGGTCAACGACGAATACGGCGTACATGAAAGCCGCCGCGACGCCGCCTGTGCCGATCTGTTGGCAAAACAGGGCGTGGCTTTCAAGGGCCATCTGGACCAGCTGTTTTTCCAGCCCGGCAGCCTGTTGACCCAGTCGGGCACCTACTTCCAAGTATTCAGCCAGTTTCGCAAGGTCTGCTATCGCCGCCTGCAAATCGCCCTGCCACGTTGCCTGCCACTGCCGGCGGCGCAGGCACCACTGCCAATTGCCAGCAACGAGCTGCCGACTCAGGTCGACGGCTTCCCAACGCCCAGCGCCAGCCTGCAGCACTACTGGCCAGCCGGTGAAGGCGAGGCGCAACGACGCCTGGACTCCTTCGCTGCCGAGCAGATGGAGTGGTACGACCAGCGCCGTGATTTCCCGGCAGTGCCCGGCACCAGCCAGCTGTCCAGCTACCTCGCCGCCGGGGTGATTTCACCGCGCCAATGCCTGCACGCCGCGCTCGCGGTCAACCGGGGCGAGTTCGACAGCGGTAATCCCGGCGTGGTCTGCTGGATCAACGAACTGCTCTGGCGCGAGTTCTACAAACACATTCTGGTGGGCTACGCACGGGTATCCATGGGCCGCGCCTTCCGCGTTGAGACTGACGCCGTAGCCTGGCGCCAGGCCCCGGCCGACCTCGCCGCCTGGCAAGAAGGCCGCACTGGCCTGCCGATTATCGATGCGGCGATGCGCCAACTGGTCGCCACCGGCTGGATGCACAACCGCTTGCGCATGGTGGTGGCGATGTTCCTGACCAAGAACCTGCTGATCGACTGGCGCGAAGGCGAGCGTTTTTTCATGCAGCACCTGGTGGATGGCGACCTGGCCGCCAACAACGGCGGCTGGCAGTGGAGCTCCTCCACCGGCACCGATTCGGCGCCGTACTTCCGCATCTTCAACCCGCTGAGCCAATCGGCAAAATTCGACCCGGACGGCCGCTTTATCCGTCACTGGCTGCCGGAGCTGGTGGGCCTGAACAAAAAGGACATCCACAACCCACACACCACCGCGCACCTGGGTGGTGGCCTGTTTGGCGGCATCGATTACCCACGGCCAATCGTTGACCTCGGCAAGAGCCGTACCCGTGCCCTGGCCGCCTTCACGTGCCTGCCGCACCTAAGCACAAGCGAGGCCGACTAATGAGCGACTTCCTGCATGATTTCGCCCAGGCCTTTGCCGGGCTGAACAAGAACAACCTTGAGCGCCTGGAGCAGCTCTACAGCCGTGACGCATTGTTCTGCGACCCGCTGCACGAGGTGCGCGGGCTGGCCAATCTGCAGCGCTACTTTGCCGAGATGTACGCCAATGTCAGCGAGCTGCGCTTCGACTTCTATGGTTTCGATCAAGTCAGCGAAGGCGAAGGCTACCTGCGCTGGACCATGAGCTACCGCCATCCACGCCTGGCCGCCGGCCAACTGATTCGCGTTGAAGGCTGCTCGCACCTGCTGTGGAGCGACGCCAGGGTGCATCGCCACCGCGACTACTTCGATGCGGGTGCCCTGCTGTATGAACACCTGCCCGTGATGGGCTCGGTGATTCGCTGGCTGAAACGGAGGTTGGCATGAACGGCTCATCGCGGCGCATCTGGCTGACCGGCGCCAGCAGCGGCATCGGCGCAGCACTGGCAGAAGAACTGCTGCAGGCAGGTCATCAGTTGGCCGTCAGCGCCCGCACGCTAGCGCCACTCCAGGCACTGACGGCGCGCTACCCGGCGCAGGTGCTGCTGGTCCCTGGCGATCTCAGCGATGCCGAACAAGTCCACGCCATTGCCCTGCGCATCCATCAGGCCTGGGGTGCACTGGACAGCGTGATTCTGAATGCGGGCACCTGTGAATACGTTGAGGTGGTCAATTTCCAGGCCGCCATGGTCGAACGTGTATTGCGCGCCAACCTGCTGTCAGCCAGTTATTGCATCGAAGTCGCCCTGCCGCTGCTGCGCGCCGGCAATCAGCCACACCTGATCGGCGTCGGCAGCTCGGTCACTTATCTACCTTTACCACGCGCCGAAGCCTACGGAGCATCGAAGGCTGGCTTGCGCTACCTGCTCGAAGCCCTGCGCATCGACCTGGCCGCCGAGGGCATCGACGTGACCCTGGTCAGCCCGGGGTTTGTCGACACGCCACTGACCCAGAAAAACGACTTCCCCATGCCGCTGCGCTGGTCGGCAGCCAAGGCTGCGGCTCACATCGCCGCACGGCTGCACAAACGCCCTTATGAGATCGCCTTCCCCGGTCCTTTTATCGCCATCTTGTGGCTGCTCGCCCACCTGCC
>NKIE01000032.1:8546-13352 GCA_002256055.1 Pseudomonas sp. PGPPP3
GTTTATCGCCTTCTTTTGGCTGCGCGCCCACCTGCCAAAACGCCTGCAAGTGGCGATTGGCACACGCATGGCGCGCCCAAACGCCAAGGACGCAGTATGAAAATCGCCATCATCGGCAGCGGCATCAGCGGTCTGACTGCGGCCTATCTGCTCAACCGCCAGCACGACATCAGCGTATTCGAGGCCAGTGATTGGGTCGGCGGCCACACCCATACCGTGGATGTACAGGTGGATGGCCGTCACTACGCCATCGACACCGGGTTTATCGTATTCAACGACTGGACCTACCCGAACTTCATCGAGTTGCTCAATCAGCTTGGCGTTACCTACCAGCCCACCGAAATGAGCTTCTCGGTGTGCGACCCGGCGACGGGTGTGGAGTACAACGGCAACACCCTCAACAGCCTCTTTGCCCAGCGCCGCAACCTGCTCTCGCCGCCTTTCTGGGGCATGCTGCGCGACATCCTGCGCTTCAATCGTGAGGCCGTGGATGACTTGCAACAGCAGCGTATTGCCAGCGACCTGAGCCTGGGCAGCTACCTGCAGCAGCGCGGTTATGGCGAACGCTTTATCCAGCATTACATCGTGCCGATGGGCGCAGCGATCTGGTCGATGTCGCTGGCTGACATGCTGAATTTCCCCTTGCAGTTCTTCCTGCGTTTCTTCAAGAACCACGGCCTGCTCTCCGTCACCAACCGCCCGCAGTGGCAGGTGATCAAAGGTGGTTCCAGCAGCTATGTGGCACCGCTAAGCGCTTCGTTCGCCGAACGTATTCGTCTGCAATGCCCTGTACAGCGGGTCGAGCGCGACGCCACGGGCGTTACCGTGCACAGCAGCGCCGGCAGCGAGCGTTTCGACAAAGTGGTGTTCGCCTGCCACAGCGACCAGGCGCTGCGACTGCTGGCCGAGCCGAGCGCAACCGAACAGCAGATCCTCGGCGCCCTGCCCTATGCCGACAACGATGTGGTGCTGCACACCGACACCCGCCTGCTGCCCAAACGGCCCCTGGCCTGGGCCAGCTGGAACTACCGCCTCGGCGGCCCAACCAGCCAACCAGCGGCGCTGACCTACAACATGAACATCCTCCAGGGGCTGAAGAGCGATACCACCTTCTGCGTCAGCCTCAATCAAACCGACGCAATTGATCCGAGCAAGATCCTCGCCCGCTACACCTACGCCCATCCGCAATACAGCCTGGCGGGCGTGGCGGCGCAAGCGCGCTGGGAAGAACTGCTCGGTGCCAATCACAGCTACTTCTGTGGCGCTTACTGGGCCAACGGTTTTCACGAAGACGGAGTGGTCAGCGGCCTGCGCGTAGCCCGCGCGTTTGGCGAGGCGCTGGCATGAACAGCGCCCTGTACAGCGGCTGGGTCGGCCATCGGCGTTTTGCGCCGCGGGCACACGACTTCCGCTATCGCATGGGCTTGCTCTACCTCGACCTAGACGAGCAGGACGCCGTACTCGGCCTGTCGCCCCTGGCCGGACGCAGCCGCTGGGCGCCGTTCGGTTTTCGCGAGCGTGACTACCTGCCGCAATTTACCGGCAGCGGCATGCGCCTGATCGATGCCGTGCGCCAGCAAGTCGCAGAGGCCCTCGGCGAGGCGCCCAGCGGCGCCGTGCGCCTGCTCACTCAGCCACGCAGCTGGGGCCTGGCGTTCAACCCGGCGAGCTTTTTTTACTGCTTCGATGCCAACGAGCGCCTTGTGGCCATTCTCTGCGAAGTCAGCAACACACCCTGGCATGAGCGTTACCACTATGTGCTGCCGGCCAACGGTACAGGGCAACAACATGTCGCCGTGGCCAAGGCCTTTCATGTCTCACCGTTCCTGCCCCGCGACCTCGAATACCACATGAGTTTCAGCCAGCCCGGCGAACGCCTGGGCGTACACATGGCCGACTGGCAGGGCGCGAACAAGCTGTTCGACGCCAGCCTTAGCCTGCAGCGCCAGCCACTCAACCGCCGCAGCCTGCACCGGCACTTGCTGAGTTTTCCCTGGATGACCGGCAAGACCGTACTGGCCATTTATTGGCAGGCCCTGCGCCTGTTGCTGAAACGCATACCCATTTACTCCCACCTACCAGCCGAAGGCGCCTGGCGCGTCGCCCACCCGACAGAGAAGGATGTCGCAGATGAAAAGCTCTAGCCTCAGTGCAGCCAAAACCTGGGTCCGCAGCGGCAACGGCATCGGTGCCAGCCTGCTGCGCCGCGCCGTGCTGCGCCAGCTCGGGCGCTTGTGTCATGGCCAACTGGTGATCCGCGACGGTGACGAGCGCCTGGTGTTCGGCCAGGCCGGCGCCTTGCTGCACGCCGAGATCGACGTACTGGATAGCGCCTTCTGGAGCCTGGTGGCCGGCAACGGTTCGATCGGCGCCGGCGAAGCCTATATTCACGGCTACTGGCAGACCCCGGACCTGACCGCGGTGATTCGCCTGTTCGTCTGCAACCTTGAGGTGCTGGACGCCATGGAGCGTGGCCTGGCGCAACTCGGTCGGCCGCTGATCCAGGGCCTGCATTGGCTCAATCGCAACACCCGGCAAGGCTCGCGCAAGAACATTGCCGCCCACTATGACCTCGGCAACCAGATGTTCGAGCACCTGCTCGACCCAACCATGATGTACTCCGCCGCCCAGTTCCTGCGCGCCGAGGACAGCCTGGAGCAAGCGCAGCTGAACAAGCTCGAACGCATCTGTCAGAAGCTCGACCTGCAACCCGACGATCACCTGCTGGAAATCGGCACCGGCTGGGGCAGCATGGCGCTCTACGCAAAAGCGCATCGAAGCGCAGGGCTTGCAGGAACGCATCACCCTGCTGCTGGAGGACTACCGCGACCTCGACGGTCAGTACGACAAGCTGGTGTCGATCGAGATGATCGAGGCCGTGGGCCACCGCTTCCTGCCCACCTATTTCAAACACTGCGCCAAGCTGCTCAAGCCCCACGGCCTGATGCTGCTGCAGGCCATCACCATCCGCGACCAGCGTTACGAGCAGGCGAAAAACAGTGTCGATTTTATCCAGCGTTACATCTTCCCCGGCGGCGCCCTGCCCTCGGTGAGCAAGATGCTGGAGATCGTCAGCCGCGACACCGACATGACCCTGCACCACATGGAAGACTTCGGCCAGCACTACGCCCGCACCCTGCGCCACTGGCACGACAACCTCAGCGCAGCGCGGCACAAGCTCGAAGCGCTGGGCTATGACGAGTACTTCTACCGGCTCTGGGAGTTCTACCTGTGCTACTGCGAAGGCGGCTTTATCGAGCGCAGCATCGGCACCGCGCAACTGTTGCTAACTAAACCCGCAGCCCATGGCGTGCCGCTGCTCGGGCGCTTCAATGCCTAAGCGGCAGACCGCGAAGCTGCTGGCAAATGCCACGCTGTTTCAGCTCGGCTGGTTCGCCTGCGCATTCAGCCCGCAGCATCCCTGGTTATTGCTGGTGCCGCTGCTGGTGCTCGGCCTACACATCGGCTGGCTGAGCAGCTGGGCCGCCGAGGGCAAGCTGCTGCTCGGCAGTCTGCTGATCGGCGTCACCCTCGACAGCGCTCTGCTGCACCTCGGTGTGTTCGACTTCGGCCAACCGTTGCGGGTGTTCTATCAGGTGTGGACCCAGCCGCTGTGGCTGGCCTTGCTCTGGCCTTTGCTGGCCAGCACCCTGCGCCACTCCCTGGCCTGGACCGCCCAACCCTGGTGGCGCGCCAGCCTACTGGGGGCGACTAGCGCCCCGCTGTCCTACTACGCCGGCGCACAACTGGCCGGCGTCGCCCTGCCCTACGGCACCGCCACAACGCTGCTGGTACTGGCGCTGATCTGGGCCGTTGTGTTGCCCCTGCTGCATCGACTGGCGCGCAGCGGATAAAAATCAAGACCTTGGTCGGCTGCCGTACCCCCAAGCGCAGCACCTGACTTACACTGCGCCCATGAGCAAAGATCAGTTAATTCCCGTTACCCCTGTCGAGACGCAACCGGCGGTTACCTGCGCCAACTGCGCAGCCTGTTGCTGCCAGTTGGAGGTGATTCTGCTGAGCGATACCGGCGTGCCCAAGCGCTATATCGACATCGATGACTGGGGTGGCGAAGTGATGCTGCGTCTCGACGACGGCTGGTGTGTGGCCCTGGATCGCGACAGCATGCTGTGCACCATTTACGAAAATCGCCCGTGGGTCTGCCGCGAGTTCGAGATGGCCTCCCCCGAGTGCATCGAAGAGCGGCAGGGGCTGGCGACCATTTATCGCTGAGGAGCCTGCATGGCCGCTGCGAATCCACCCGGCTTAAGCCTGCAGCGTCTGATCTATGTACTGGCATTACTGGCCATGCTCTGGCTCGGCTGGACCCTCAGCCAACCCGCACCGTCACCGCCGTTACGCGGCAACGACGGCAGCCTGCACATGGACGGCTACCGCATCACCCCCCTGCAACCGTTCAGCATTGAGGCGCGCGTGCTGGGCCGCGAGGATTATCACTTCGACAAGGGTGCTGCTGTGTCACCCACCGATCTGGCGCTCGGCTGGGGCCCCATGGCCGATCCACAGGTGTTGGCCAGCATCAGCATCCGCCAGAGCAACCGCTGGTATTACTGGCAAGTGGAGCGTTTTCCCATCCCGCGTCGGGAGATCGAAATCCACAGCGCCAATATGCATATGATTCCGGCCAATGCCTCCGTGGCGGCGACCCTGGCGGACGTCCGCGAGGGCCAGCGCATTCGTCTGAGCGGGCAACTGGTGAGGGTGGATGGCGACGATGGTTTTACCTGGAGCAGTTCGCTGAGCCGCGAAGACACCGGCAACGGCGCCTGCGAGCTAATCTGGATT
>NKIE01000813.1 GCA_002256055.1 Pseudomonas sp. PGPPP3
ACGAGAGCTCGCTGCGCCGGGGCCGCGAGACCGCCAACGCCTTGTTCGGCAATGCCGCCAGCGTCCTGGTGGGCGACTTCCTCTACTCACGCGCCTTCCAGATGATGGTGGGCGTGAACAGCATGCGCGTGCTCGAGGTGCTGGCCGACGCCACCAACGTCATCGCCGAGGGCGAGGTGCTGCAGCTGATGAACATGCACGACCCCGATCTGGCGGTGGACGATTACCTGCAGGTCATCCGCTTCAAGACGGCCAAGTTGTTTGAAGCCAGCGCCCGCCTGGGCGCCGTGCTGGCACAGGCCAGCCCGCAGGTGGAAGAAGCCTGCGCCGACTACGGGCGCTCGCTGGGCACGGCCTTCCAGCTGGTGGACGACCTGCTGGATTACGAAGGCGATACCCACGCCCTGGGCAAGAACGTGGGCGACGACCTGCGCGAAGGCAAGCCCACGCTGCCGCTGCTGGTGGCCATGTCGCGCTGCACCGACGACGAGCGGCAACTGCTGCGTCACGCCATCGAGCACGGCGAGAACGAACGCCTGGACGAGATCATCGCCATCGTGCGTCGCACCGGCGCCCTGGAGGCCACCCGCGAGGCGGCCCGCGCACAGGCCGATCAGGCCCGTGCGTCACTTTCTGCACTGCCGTCTTCAAACGCACAAAAAGCTCTGCTAGAATTATGTGCTCGGTCGGTGGAGCGCACGTCGTAAGACGCTGCAGCAGCCGGCCCGATCGGTCAGAACATCGACCGATCACACCGTGACGCCAGCCTTGCTCAGGGCTCGGCAGTCCACATCGGGGTGTAGCTTAGCCTGG
>NKIE01000033.1 GCA_002256055.1 Pseudomonas sp. PGPPP3
TCGCCGGTCCTGGCGGCCAGCTTCCGTAAGCATGATAAGCCTGTGCTCAACGTCGGTTATACCGACTCGGCCTACTGGCTGCGCCTGGACCTCGATTACCGCCCCCAAACCGCACGTGGCCAGCAGACTTGGCTGCTGGAACTGGCCTATCCGCCGCTGGATCATGTCGATCTCTACCAGGAGGACGGCCGGGGTGGCTTTAATCTGGTCAGCCGCAGTGGCGATGCCTGGCCCTTCAGTCAACGGCAGATCAAGCAGAGTACTTATCTGTTCGAGTTGCAGTTGCAGCCCGGTCAACCGCAGCGCGTGTACCTGCGTCTGCAGACCGAAGGTTCGCTGCAGGCACCACTGACCCTCTGGGCCCCCACGGCCTACCTGGAAGAGATGCCGCGCCACACCTATCTGCTGGGCATCATCTACGGCGTGATGTTGGTGATGCTGCTGTACAACCTGTTTATCTACCTGAGCGTGCGCGACGCCAGTTACTTCTATTACATCTTCTACATCGCCGCGATCGGTCTGTATCAGGCCTCGGCGAATGGGGTCGGCACCCAGTTTCTGTGGCCCGACAGCCCGGAGTGGGGCAATGCCGCGCCACCATTTTTGCTCGGTGCCACGGCCACCTTCGGTGCGCAGTTCGTACGCACCTTTTTGCACACCGCCGATTTCAGCCGCTGGATGGACCGTGCGCTGAAGCTGCTTATGGTCTCTGGGCTGGTCCTGATCGCCCTGACCCTGAGCATTGGTTACGCCTTGCCACTGCATCTGGCGCCCTACCTGGCGTTGCTGTTCACCGCGCTGTGCTTCTCCGCTGGGGTCATGGCCTGGTGGCGCGGCCTGCGTCAGGCGCGTTATTTCCTTCTGGCTTGGAGTGCCTTTCTGCTCGGTGCCTTGGTGTACACCCTGATGTCCATGGGCGTTTTGCCGAGCATGTTTATTACCCTGCATGCCAGCCAGATCGGCGCGGCCATGGAGGTGGCATTGCTGTCCCTGGCCCTGGCGGATCGCATCAACGTGATGAAGGAGGAGCGCGAGCAGATCCTCCAGGACGCCAGCGCCAAGCTCAGCGCCCTGAATGACCAGCTGGCCACCAGTAACCGCCTTAAAGACGAATTTCTCGCCACCATCACCCATGAGTTGCGCACGCCGATGAATGGGGTGATCGGTGCTCTGGAGCTAATGAACACCGTGCCGCTGGAGTCTGAGCAGGCCCAGTACCAGAGCATTGCAGCGCTATCGGCGCGGGACATGCTGCAAATGGTCAATGACATCCTCATGCTCACCGAGTTGCAGGCTGGCAAGCTACAGGCCGAGTGCGCGCCGTTCAGCCTGCAGGAGTTGCTGGCGAGCCTGCGCCAGCGCTTCGCCGCGCGGGCTGCAGAGAAGGGCCTGGATTTTACCCTGGTGCTGGACCCGCACCTGCCCGCCAGCGTGCAAGGCGACGCCGGCAAGCTCGGCCAATGCCTCGGCTACTTGCTGGACAACGCCATCAAGTTCACCGCCAGCGGCCACGTCAGCCTGCACGTGGACGTGGGCGCCAGCAGCGCGCAACAGGTGCAGCTGCAGTTCCGTGTGAGCGATAGCGGGGTGGGCTTCCAGGCGACCGGCGATGACCAGCTGTATCAGCACTTTCAGCAGCTGGACGGCTCTCTGACTCGTGAATACGGCGGCCTGGGCATCGGCCTGGCAATCTGTCGGCAGCTGTTGGCCTTACTGGGAGGGCGTCTCAGTCATACCTCGACACTGGGCCGCGGCAGTGAATTTCATCTCGACCTTCGCCTTGGCCTGCCTGGGCAGCCCACCCCCGTACTGGCAGCTCCGGTGCGGCCGCGGGGTGGGTCCTATCGGCAGCCAGGTGAGTGCAGCGTCTTGCTGGTGGAAGACAACTCCAGCCACACGCTGGTACTGCGCGGCATGTTGCTTAAGCTCGGCTATCAGGTGCGTTGCACCGACAGTGGTGCGGCAGCGCTGGAGGCGGTGCGCCAGGCACCGGTGGATGCCGTGTTGATAGATTGCCAGATGCCGCCAATGGACGGCTTTGCCGTCTGCCGGGCGTTGCGCCAGCTCCCCGGCTTGGCGACGCTGCCGATCCTGGCCATTACCGCCACTAACCACAGCAGTGAGCGCGAGCGCTGCCTGGCGGCCGGCATGAGCGACTGCCTGAGCAAGCCGGTGAAGTTCGACAGCCTGCAAGCCATGCTGCACGACTGGCTGTTGTGTAAACGCGCAGATTAATGGCATTTCAGCGGCCCTATTGGCCGGAATGACACTTTAAGCATGACCTGAATCCTGATTCACTGCCGTTATTGTGAATCAGGATTCAGACCATGGCTTACCGCGCCACCGCTACCCGTATCGACCGTGACCAAGCCCTGCGTGAGCGCATCCTCGAGCAGGCATTGGCGCGGGTGATTGCCGGCGGTTTTGCCGCCCTGACTATGCAGTCCCTGGCCGAGGATGTGGGCATTGCCACCGGCAGCCTGTACCGCCACTTCAGCAACAAGGGTGAACTGGCCGCCGAGGTGTTTGCCCGCGCCAGCCAGCGTGAAGTCGACGCCCTGGCCGCCACCCTGAGTGCGCCCGGTAGTGCGCCGCAGCGCCTGGCCGCTGGCGTGCAGCAGTTCGCCGCCCGTGCCTGGTACAGCCGCCGACTGGCCTATGCCCTGATTGCCGAGCCGGTGGAGCCGCAGGTCGACGAGCAGCGCCTGATCTACCGCCAGGCCTATGCCGAACTGTTTGGCGATCTGTTGCTGGAGGGCATGAGCGGCGGCCAGTTTGCCCTGCAACCGCCGGCCCTGACTGCCGCCTGCCTGGTGGGCGCAATTGCTGAAGCCCTGGTCGGGCCGTTGGCCCCAGCGGCGCAAAGCCCGCAGCCCGATCCGCAGCAACTGGCAGCAGTCAGCCTGGGCCTTAGTCAATTCTGTCTGCGCGCGGTTGGCGCCGACCTCTCCTGGAGACTGCCCCATGAGCCTGCATCAGTACGCCGAAACCCACGACGTGTTCAATCAGGTGCCGTCCCTCGATGGTGCCAACCTGTACCGCCTCGACCGGCCATTGCAAGAGTGGGTGCAGCGCTTCGGCGGTGGATGGGCGGCCGACAAACTGGATGCCTATGGTGCGCTGGCCGGCGGGCCGCTGATGGCGGCGGGCTTTCTCGCCAATGAAAACAAACCGGTGTTCAAGAGCCATGATCGCTACGGCAATCGCGCCGATCTGGTGGAGTTTCACCCGGCCTATCACCAGCTGATGGCCACGGCCATCGAGCATGGCCTGCACTCGCTGCCCTGGACCGATCCGCGTGCCGGTGCCCATGTGGCTCGCGCCGGCCTG
Organism: Pseudomonas sp. PGPPP3; assembly: GCA_002256055.1. Lineage (GTDB taxonomy): Bacteria > Pseudomonadota > Gammaproteobacteria > Pseudomonadales > Pseudomonadaceae > Aquipseudomonas. Next base: position 3,331 of record NKIE01000033.1, read on the forward strand.
ACCTATCTGCACAGTCAGGCCGAAGCCGCCAGTGGCTGCCCGCTGACCATGACGTTCGCATCGGTGCCGGCCCTCAAGCTGCAGCCTGAGGTGGCAGAGATCTGGCTGCCGAAGATCCTCGCCAGCGAATACGACCCGCGCAACGTGCCGATGGAGCACAAGGCCGGTGTCACCATTGGCATGGCCATGACCGAGAAGCAGGGCGGCACCGATGTGCGCGCCAACACCACCCGCGCCCATGCCGTGAGTGCTGGCGGGCCGGGTCAGGCCTACGAGCTGGTGGGGCACAAGTGGTTCTGTTCGGCGCCGATGTGCGATGCCTTTCTCACTCTGGCTTACACCGACAAGGGCCTCACTTGCTTCCTGCTGCCGCGCCATCGCCCGGACGGCTCGCGTAACCAGTTCTATGTGCAGCGCCTGAAAAACAAGCTGGGCAACTGGGCCAACGCCTCCAGCGAAGTGGAGTTCCGCGGTGCCCTGGCCTGGATGGTCGGTGAAGAGGGGCGCGGCGTGCCGACCATCATCGAGATGGTGGCGCTGACCCGCTTCGACTGCATGGTCGGCTCCAGCAGCCTGATGCGTCAGGCCCTGACCCAGGCGGTGCACCACTGCGCGCACCGTCAGGTCAGCGGCCGGCTGCTGGCCGAGCAACCGCTGATGCAAAACGTGCTGGCCGACTTGGCTCTGGAAAGCGAAGCGGCCCTGGCCCTGACCCTGCGCATGGGCCACGCCCTTGACCGTGGTGATGATGAGCAGGAACAGAAGTTCGCCCGCCTGGTTACGGCAATTGGCAAGTATTGGATCTGCAAACGGGCGCCAGCGATGATCAATGAAGCCGCCGAGTGCATGGGTGGCGCTGGCTATGTTGAAGAGACCATCCTGCCGCGGCTGTACCGCGAAGCGCCGGTCAACTCCACCTGGGAAGGCTCCGGCAACGTGCAATGCCTGGACGTGCTGCGCGCCTTGTCCAAGGAGCCGGGCGTGCTCGATGCACTGTTTGCTGAACTTGGCGACGGCCATGGCGATGCGCGCCTGCAAGCCCATATCGGCCAGTTGAAAAACGCCTTCGCTGATAAAGACGACATCCAGTACCGCGCCCGCCAGCTGACCGAGGACGTGGCCATCGCCTTGCAGGCCAAACTGCTGCTGGAGGCCGGCAATGCCGCGGTGAGCGATGCCTTTATCGCCAGCCGCCTAGGTCACGGTGGGCGCGTGTATGGCACCTTGCCGCGTGGACTCGACGTGACGGCTCTGTTGGCACGCAGCGCCGCGCATCTGAGCTAAGCGACTCCGCGTCCGCACATCTACAGCGGCGCCTGACAGCGCTGCCCCAGAGCCCGGCCACTGTGCTGGGCTCTGTCATTTCTGCTTGTCGCCGGGTAAGGTGGCCGCCGATGGTTCCAGCTCGTGTTACGCGACTGGATGAAAAGGGAACATGGTGGCCCCCCAACGGGTGCCGAAGCCATGGCTGCCCCCGCAACTGTAAACGGTAGATGACGCCCATATGCCACTGGCCAGCAAGGCTGGGAAGGCGGGCGAAGTGTTAAACCGTGAGCCAGGAGACCTGCCATCGAAGTCGGGCGCTTATGCCCATTCCCTCAATCCGGATCATCGCGCGGTGGGCGCGGTACAGGAATCTCTATGCACATCGAACCCGGCGTCGTTGAAGGCGCCAAACTTATACTCAGCTACGCAACCGCAGTCACGGCCCTTGGGCTGACGAGCAAACTTGCACTCGACAGCGTGCGCAGCAACGGCGGCCTTGCTGCCTTGGCGTTGCGCAGTCTGCTGACTACCGCGCTGGTTTTCTGCTTCTTCGAGGTCTTCCCGCATCAGGCGGTAGGGGTCTCCGAGGTGCACCTGATTCTCGGCTCGACCTTGCTACTGCTGTTCGGTGCCGGTGCGGCCGCCATCGGTCTGGCCGCCGGCCTGCTCTTGCAGGGGCTGTTGTTCGCCCAGTTCGACCTGCCTCAGTACGGCATGAACGTCACCACCTTGTTGGTGCCCTTGTGGGCGATCAGCGTGCTGGCCAAACGCATCATTGCCCCAGGCACCGCGTATGTGGACCTCTCCTACAAGCAGGCGCTGACATTGTCGACGGCCTATCAGGGCGGCATCGTGGCCTGGGTTGGTTTCTGGGCGTTGTATGGCAACGGTTTTGCCAGTGACAACCTCATGGCCGTGGGTAGCTTTGGCCTGGCGTATATGAGCGTGATCCTGATTGAACCGCTGGTCGATCTGGGAGTGCTGGCCGCCGCCAAGGCGCTGTCTGCATATAGCCGCGGGCCACTGTTTAACGCCCGACTGCATCAGGCGGCCTGAGTCGAGCAGCGCTGACGCGGCGGCTTGGCTAGCGCCGCGTGGCATGTTCCGACGGGTCACGTCGCGCTATCACAGGCGCGGCGGATCAGGGCAAGATAGAGCCTGTCCGATCAGCCAGGAAGATGCTCTGTGAACCTTTGTTCCGATGACTTTGTTGTCGCCGCTACTGCCGAAGAGGCGGTTGATCGCCTGGCCGTTCTGCATGCCGGCTCCTGTGCAGCCCTCAGCCAGGCTATCAGGCACTACCTGAAAACCCGCGAGCGGCCGACTGAGGCCCAGCGCAGTGAATTTCGCTACCCCCTGCTGCGCCTGATCTACGCCTGTCAGGGCGAAGTGCCGAGCAGCACGCGCGCCTACGCCAAAATGGAAAGCCCGGGGACCTACAGCGTCACCGTCACCCATCCAGACGCCTTTCGCGGCTACCTGCTCGACCAGCTCGGGCCGTTGATGAGCGACTTCACCGTGACCGTGGAAGTTGGCCTCAGCGAGCAGAACATTCCCTATCCCTACGTCGTCGAGCATGGCGAAGAACTGGCTGCCGCCGGGGTAACCGCTGCTGAACTGGCGCGGGTGTTTCCCAGTACCGACCTGTCGGCGGCCACCGATGGCGTGGCCGACGGTCTGTACGACTGGCAGGACGCCGACCCGATGCCGCTGGCGCTGTTCGATGCGGCGCGGGTGGATTTCTCCCTCAAGCGTCTGCAGCACTACAGCGGCAGCGACTGGCGGCATGTGCAGCCATGGATTCTGCTGACCAACTACCACCGCTATGTTGACCAGTTCATCCGTCACGGCGTCGAGCAACTGCGCAGCAATCCGCGTTACGTGCGCATGGTCTTGCCTGGCAATGTCATGGTCGAGCGCGACATGGATGAAGAGGTGATGCAGGCGGTGATCGACAGCGTGGTCTGGCACCGCTACCAGATGCCGGCCTACCACCTGGTTGCCAGCGATGGCCACGGCGTGACCCTGGTGAATATCGGCGTCGGCCCCTCCAACGCGAAGAACATCACCGACCACCTGGCCGTGCTGCGTCCTCATTGCTGGCTGATGATTGGCCACTGTGGCGGCCTGCGCCAATCGCAGACCATCGGCGACTACGTGCTGGCCCACGCCTATATGCGTCGCGACGGTATCCTTGATCGGGTGCTGCCGACCAATATTCCCATCCCGGCCCTGGCCGAGGTGCAGCAGGCGTTGCAGCAAGCCGCAGCGAACGTCACGGGTGAGCATGGCGAGGCGCTGAAAAAGCGCCTGCGCACTGGTACTGTGCTGACCTATGACGACCGCAACTGGGAGCTGCGCTGGGCTCAGGAACGACCGCAGATCAACCTCGCCCGCGCGGTGGCGGTGGACATGGAAAGCGGCACCATCGCCGCCCAAGGCTATCGCCTGCGTGTGCCCTACGGCACGCTGCTGTGCGTGTCGGACAAACCGCTGCACAGCGAGATCAAGCTGCCGGGCTCGGCTGGGGCGTTCTACGAGCGCGCGGTTAGCCAGCATCTGACCATCGGCCTGGCGGCCCTCGACCTGCTGCGCAGCCAACTCAACACCCTGCACTCACGCAAGCTGCGCAGCTTCGACGAGCCGCCGTTCCGTTGATCGGTGGGTTAGCGTTGATGTGCGGATTGATGGGTTAGCCGCGAAGCGGCATAACCCATCACGCAGTCCACGGACTTAAGGCGCGGGCGGGTAGTTGCTGAGGGCGTCTTGGATGGTCTGGCGCAGCACTTTGTTGCGTGCGGCCTGGCCGTCATCGGTGGTGCGGTTCTCGGCGCTGTTGCTCCACACTTCTACGCCACTGGCGGCCTCGATCAGGCGGACCTGCACAATCAGGTAGTGCTCCTCGTAGGTGCGTCGCAGCGGCACGCTGCCGGCCATTCCGTAGGTGTTGCCGTACGGACTGTGGCCATAGTAGGCGCCGCGGTCATCGTAGGTTTCCACCTGGCGGCGCTCGGTACGGATTTGGCTGCTCACGAGCAGAGCGGCCTTGGCGCCGCCCTGGGTCGGGCGCAGGCCGTGCTGGTCGAGGCTGTTGGCGAGCAGTTCGGCGATTTGCGCGGGGTCCGCCCAACCGGCACCGGCCGGCAGTTGGCCATTTTGCCAGGCCCAGCTGCGGTAACGGCCGTAGTCGCGGGGCGCGGCCGGGTAGGCGCTGCGGTCGAAGGTCTGTGCGGCAGCCGCCGGTGCGGGTGGCAGCGGCGTGGACTGCGGGCTGTAGGGGTTGGGGCTCGAGCAGGCGGCCAGCATCAGGCTGGTGCTGAGCAACAAAATGCGCAGGCTCATGGTTACTCCGTCAGATTCGGGCGGCAGATCCAGTGCAGGTAACGGCCCAAACCGGCAAAGCTCGGATGGCGGCGGTAGGCCAGCTCCATCTCGATCAGCTCGGCCAGGTTGTGAGTGGCAGTTTTCTCCTGGAAATCACGCGGCATGTAGTCGTGGAATACCCGCACGCCGCTTTGGCTGTCGACCGTCCAGTGCGCGGCAAGTTGCGTCGCCAGCTCGCGCGGATCGAGGGGCTGCTGCGGGGTCAGGCTCTGCTTTTCGCCGGCAAAACTGTGCTCGCGCAATTTGCGGAAATGGCCCTTGAGCAGGTTGCGGTAGATCAGCGCGTCCTTGTTGTAGAAGGCCAGCGACAGCCAACCCTCGGCAGTGGTGAGCTGGCGTAGCACGGGGAAGATGCTGTAAGGCTCGGCCAGCCATTCCAGCACGGCATGGCAGAGCACCAGGTCAAAGGGTTCCTGCAATTGCCCCGGTAATTCCTGCCATGGCGCCTGGATAAACGTGGCGCTCTGGCCGGCGGCGGCAAAGCGCTCGCGGGCGCCCTCAAGCATCGGGGCGGCAGGTTCGGTGAAGGTCACCTGATGGCCTTGCTCGGCCAGCCACAGGGCCATATGGCCGAGCCCACCGCCGATATCCAGCACGCGCAGCGGTCGCTGTGGCAGCGCCTCGCGCAAGTCAGTCTGGAGCACGGCGAGGCGGATAGCGCCTTTGGCGCCACCGTAGATTTTTTCGGCAAAACGGGTGGCCAGTTGGTCGAAGTGGCGGTCGTCAGGCGCGCTCATACCGCGAACCTGCGTTCGTTATCGGCCAGCTTGGCCTCAAGGGCCTGGTCCATGTCGATGCCTAACTCGCTGCACAGCAGGGTCAGGTACATGAGAATGTCAGCCACTTCCTGACCCGCGTGTTCGCGCTGGGCGGGTGTCAGGGCGCGGGCTTCGGCGGGCTCCAGCCACTGGAAGATTTCCACCAGCTCGGCCATTTCCACGCTGGCGGCCATGGCCAGGTTTTTTGGGTTGTGAAAACGCTGCCAGTCGTTCTGGTCGCGGATCGCGTGCAGGCGTTGAGTCAGTTCGCTGAGGTTCATGCGGTACTCCTAAGTACCGCATAGCTTCAAGCCTTGTGTGCGGCACCGCAAGAGTCGACAGGCTGCCAGCGGCCGCTCATATGCACGGCGCCATCCTGGCCTTGCAGGCTGAGTTGACCGCGGGGGCCGGGGGCACTGGCCTGCAAGGTTACGGAGCCGGGCAGCAACAGCGGTTGCTGGAAGCGCACGCTCAGTTCGTAGCCCGCGTCGGGCAGGTGCTGTTGCAGTTCGGCCAGGGTGCGCGCCTTGTTCCAGAAGCCATGGGCAATGGCGCGGGGGAAACCAAACAGCCGGGCGCTGATGGCGCTCAGGTGGATTGGATTGAAGTCGCCCGAGGAGCGGGCATAACGGCGGCCGATATCCGCTGGTGCGCGCCACTGCGCGACCTCGGCGAGGGGCAGTGGTGTTTGCGCTGTTGGGTTGACCGCCACGCCGGGCACCGACAGGCCACGGCAGAGCATGCGGCTTTCACCTTCCCAGAGCAGACCCAACTGGTCTTCCAGGCGGGTGATCAGGCTGAATACGCCGCCCTTGCTGTGGGGCTGCAGCGGTCCCAACTCGACGCTGACAGTAAAGGGCCCCAGGCCACCGAGGGGGCGCAGCACGCGTACACGGTTTTCCACATGCACCAGACCCAGCAGCGACAGTGGGAAGCGCGCATCGGTGAGCAATTGCATTTGTAGTGGGAAGGCCAGAATGTGCGGATAGGCTGCTGGCAGGTAAGCGCTGTTGGCTATCTCACATACCCGACGATACTGCGCCAGGTGCTTGGGATCGACACTCAGTTCGGCACGCAAGCCCAGGTTCGGCAATTGCTGGCCGCGAATGCCGCGGCGCAAGGCCGCACGCAGAAACAGGCCGGGCAGGGCCGGGGGCGTGGCGAGGTGCTGCCAGACGGTGGGCATAGGCGGATTCCTTGGGCGAAGTGGCCCGCAGCTTAGCGTCTTGGTTAGTGTGGGCATTGGCCGTGGGGCCGAGCGTAACGGCGCGCCAGTCAATCGGCGGGCCGGCCACATCTGACCTTGAAGCCTTAGGCTAGAGCTGCCTAAGATGGCCGCGCCTCATTCATAACAAGAATTCTTATCTATGCGTGATCTCACCGACGATGTGGCGCTGATGCGTCTGGCGTTCGACGCGCTGCGAGCCAGTGGTGCCGATCCTGATCGGGTGCTGGCGCGGCTGGGCATGCCGGCCGGCGTATTGCCCAGCGGCCGCTACCCGCACATGGCGCAAGTGCTGTTCTGGAAGGCTGCCAGCGAAGAGTGCGGCGAAGAGCATGTGGGGTTGTACCTGGCTCAACACTTGCCGGCGTTCCACGGCCTGCTGCTGGAATACATGTTTCTCTCCAGCGAAACCTTCGGTGATGGCCTGCGCCATGCCCTGCGCTACGTGCGCCTGCTCTCTGACAGCTTGAGCGCCAAGCTGGATGTTCAGGGCGAGATTGCCACCCTGACCATGGGCATGAGTGCCGACGTGCCCCGGCACTTCCCGGAGATGCTCGCGGGTGCGGTGGTTCGTATGTTCAGCGCCCTGACCGAGGGTGACTTCAAACCCCGCGAAGTGCGCTTCATGCATGCCGAGGGTGCGCCGCTGGCGCGCTATGAGCAGGTCTATGGCTGCCCGGTGCGCTTCGCTCAGCCCCACTATGCGCTGGTTTTTGATGCCGCCGTGCTGGCCAAGGCCTCGCGCCACGCCGCCCCGGAACTGCTGCAGATGCACGAATCCCTGGCCCGCCGGCAACTGGCCGAGGGCGAGCGCCTGGATTTGGTGCGCCAGGTGCGCGAGCTGATCGCCGAATTGCTGGTGGATAACGGCGCCACCCTGGAGCAGGTGGCGGCGCGGCTGAACATGCCGGCCCGACGCCTGCGCGAACGCCTGGCCGTGGCCGGCGTGCGCTTCAACGACCTGATCACCGACTACCGCTGCCGGCTGGCCAAAGACTTGCTGCTGAACACCGACGAACGCATTGATGTAATTGTCGAGCGCACGGGCTTCTCCGAGCCGAGCACCTTTTACCGCGCCTTCAAGCGCTGGGTCGGCGAAACCCCGGTGGAGTTCCGCCGCCGTGGGCGCTGCTCAAGTACCGTCTAAGGCTGATACGAAAAAGCCCACCAGTTGGCGGGCTTTTTTATGCGGGAGGGATCAGGCGCCGAGCAAGCTCTGCCCACACACGCGCAGGACCTGGCCGGTAACGCTGCCCGAGGTGGGCTGAGCGAACCAGGCAGCCGCTTCGGCGACGTCTTGCGGCTGACCTCCCTGGCTCATGGAGTTCATCCGCCGGCCCGCCTCGCGAATCCCCAGGGGAATGGCCGCGGTCATCTGGGTTTCGATAAAGCCCGGGGCGATGGCGTTGAGGGTGATGCCGCGCTTGCCCAGGGCTGGCGCCCAGGCGGCGGCGAGGCCGATCAGACCGGCTTTGCTCACCGCATAGTTGCTCTGGCCCATGTTGCCGGCGATGCCGCTGATCGAGGCGAGCAGCACCACGCGGCCGTTGTCGTGCAGCTTGCCGGCGTCCAGCAGGGCCTGGGTCAGTACTTGCGGGGCGCGCAGGTTGACGTTGATCACCGAGTCCCAGAGCGCTTCGCTCATGTTCTTCAGGGTCTTGTCGCGGGTAATGCCGGCGTTGTGGATGACGATGTCGACGCCGTCACCCAGTGCCGCCACCAGTTGCGCACCTGCATCCACGGCGCAGATATCCAGCGCCAGGGCCTGCCCACCAAGGCGCGCGGCCAGAGCATCAAGCGCGTCTTTGGCCTGGGGCACGTCCAGCAATACCACCTTGGCGCCATCGCGGGCCAGGGTTTCGCTGATGGCGGCGCCGATGCCACGGCTGGCGCCAGTGACCAGAGCGATCTTGCCCGCCAGGGGGCGGCTCCAGTCACTGACCTGGGCCGCGCACGGGCTCAGGCGCAGCACTTGGCCAGACACGTAGGCGCTTTTCGGCGAGAGGAAGAAGCGCAGGGCGCCTTCCAGTTGGTCTTCGGCACCCTTGCCGACGTAGATCAGCTGCACGCTGCCGCCACGGCGGATTTCCTTGCCCAGGGAACGGCTGAAACCTTCCAGCGAGCGCTGGACGCTGGCGGCCACCGGGTCTTTCAGCGACTCCGGCGCGCGCGCCAGGATCACCACCCGCGGGCATTTGCCCAGGCCCTTGAAGGCCGGCTGGAAGAAGTTGCGCAGCTCAATCAGTTGTTCAAACGAGGTTAAGTCGCTGGCATCAAAGATCAGTGCTTTGAGTTTTGGGCCGTGCTCGGCAGTCCAGCGTGGCAGGCCAAAGGCACCTTCGACGGCGCTGTAGTTGTCACTGGTGAGTTTATTCAGGCAGGCGCTGGCGGCTGTGGCCAGGGCGCCGGTGCCACCCAGCAGCAGCGCGCCGTTTACCGGCTGGACGCGTCCGGCTTGCCAGCGTTCCAGGCGCAGCGGGGCCGGCAGACCAAGGGCGCCGACCAGGCGGCGGCCCAGGTTGGAATTGGCGAAGGCTAAGTAACGGTCGGACATGCTCGGGCTCCAGCAGGTGGATCAAAAGTGTCGCCACTTTACCCAGCCCGGTGGATTGCGCAATTGACCGCGCCTGACTCTCGATCCGGCATGCCGGCCAATGCCGTGGCCGCTGACGGCGCTAGGCTGCAGGGACTTACTGTGCATTCTCAAAGGAACTCTCCATGACCCAGCTGCGTCGGGTCGCCATTGTTGGCGGCAACCGTATTCCTTTCGCCCGTTCCAATACGGTGTATGCCACCGCCAGCAACCAGGAAATGCTCACCAGCGCCCTTGATGGCTTGGTGGAGCGCTTCAACCTGCACGGCGAGCGCATTGGTGATTTCGTTGCTGGCGCGGTGCTCAAGCATTCCCGCGACTTCAACCTGGCCCGCGAGTGCGTGCTGGGCTCGCGCCTGTCGCCGGAAACCACCGCCTACGATTTGCAGCAGGCGTGCGGCACCGGGCTCGAGGCGGCGATTTTGGTGGCCAACAAGATCGCCCTGGGGCAGATCGACAGCGGTATCGCCGGCGGCGTCGACACCACTTCGGACGCACCGATTGGCGTGCACGAAGAGCTGCGCCATATCCTCCTGGCGGCCAACCGCGGCAAGACCACCGGCGACAAGGTCAAAAGCCTGCTGAAGATTCGCCCGCGCCACCTGGCCCCATCGATCCCGCGCAATGGTGAACCACGCACCGGCCTGTCGATGGGCGAGTCCTGCGAGTTGATGGCGCAGCGCTGGGCCATTCCTCGCGACGAGCAAGATCAACTGGCGGTG
>NKIE01000814.1 GCA_002256055.1 Pseudomonas sp. PGPPP3
ACCAAGGACCGGAAGCTCTCCGCCCAGTGGGAACACACCATCCTGGTGACCGCCGACGGTTATGAGATTTTCACCCTGCGCAGCGATGACACCCTGCCGCGCAGCGCTCCGGCCACCCAGCCGGCCTGATCGCTTCTATATAAGGAAGACCGTTATATGCCGCAGGTTGATCCCGAGCTGTTTGACCGCGGCCAGTTCCAGGCGGAGCTGGCGCGCAAGCCCAGCCCGATTGCCGCCTTCAAGAAAGCCCTGCGACAGATCAATGACGTGCTCAACGCGCGATTCATGGGCAATCGCGACATCCGCCGCCTGATCGAAGACCGCGCCTGGTGCATCGACCAGATCCTGCGCGAGGCCTGGGATCGCTTCACCTGGAGCAATGAGGCCGCCATCAGCCTGGTGGCCGTCGGCGGTTATGGCCGCGGCGAGCTGCATCCGCACTCGGATATCGACCTGCTGATCCTGCTGGAAAACGAGGATCAGGAGTTGTTTCGCGACTCGATCGAACGCTTCCTCATGCTGCTGTGGGACATTGGCCTGGAAGTCGGCCAGAGCGTGCGTTCAGTGGCCGAGTGCGCCGACGAGGCGCGCGCTGACTTGACAGTCATCACCAATCTGATGGAAAGCCGCACCATTGCTGGCCCCGAGCACCTGCGCCAACGCATGCTGGAAGTCACCAGCCCGCAACAGATGTGGCCCAGCAAGCATTTCTTCCTGGCCAAGCGCGACGAGCAGCACGCCCGCCACGCCAAGTACAACGACACCGAATACAACCTCGAACCCAACGTCAAAGGCTCGCC
>NKIE01000815.1 GCA_002256055.1 Pseudomonas sp. PGPPP3
AAGGCAGCGTCGGTCCCCTTGAGGCGGTTGTAGAGGGGGCGCGGCGTACTTGGACCATGAGCGTGCTGACCCTCGACTCGCTAAAGAAAATGTTGTTTGGCGAGCTCTCGGTAAAAAACTTGAGCGGGCCGATAACCATTGCTAAAGTGGCCGGCGCTTCTGCTGAGTCCGGGTTGGGGGATTTTCTTAATTTCCTTGCTTACCTGAGTATCAGCCTAGGCGTGTTGAATTTATTGCCAATACCCGTGCTGGATGGGGGGCATCTGCTGTTTTACCTGGTTGAGTGGGCCCGTGGGCGTCCCTTGCCGGAGCGGGTGCAAGCGTGGGGTATGCAGATTGGTATCAGTTTGATCGTCGGGGTGATGTTACTGGCCCTGATAAACGATCTGGGCCGACTGTAAACGTACCGAGTTTCGAATCTGCCGCGTACTGCGGCAGATTTTTTATTGTCAGTTGAAATAAGAAAGGACTTCATGAAACGTCTGCTGCTAACTGCGGTGCTGTCCGCACTGATGATCGCCGAAGTTCACGCCGAGTCCTTCACTGTCTCCGATATTCGCGTCAACGGCCTGCAGCGGGTTTCCGCGGGTAGCGTGTTTGGCGCTTTGCCGTTGAACGTGGGCGAAAAGATCGACGACCGCACGTTGGTTGATGCCACGCGGGCACTCTTTAAAACTGGCTTCTTTCAGGACATCCAGCTTGGCCGTGACGGTGACGTTCTGGTCATCAGTGTTGTTGAGCGTCCGTCCATTTCCGGTATCGAAATCGAAGGCAACAAAGCGATCAAGACCGAAGATCT
>NKIE01000816.1 GCA_002256055.1 Pseudomonas sp. PGPPP3
CACGAATCGCCGCTGCACGAGCTGTTCGCCGACCAACTGGCCAGTGCCGATCTGGTGATCCTCAACAAGGCCGACCTGCTCGACGCCGCCGCCCTGGCTGCGGTGCGTGCGGAAGTCGCCGAGGAATTGCCGCCGGCGGTGAAGATCATCGCAGCCCATGGCGGCGAGCTGCCGCTGGACGTGCTGCTGGGCCTGAACTGCGAGACCGAGCTGCATATCGATGGGCGCAAGACCCACCATGACCTGGAAGGCCATGAAGAGCACGACCACGACGAGTTCGACTCCTTCGCCATCGAGCTGCCCGAGGCCGAGGAAGCCCGTCTGCTGCAAGCCTTGAAAAACGCCGTCAGCACCCACGGCATTCTGCGCATCAAGGGCTTCGTGGCAATTCCCGGCAAACCGATGCGCCTGCTGCTGCAAGGCGTCGGCCAGCGTTTTGACAAGCACTTCGACCGCGCCTGGCAGGCCGACGAGGCGCGTATCACCCGTTTGATTGTGATCGGCCAGAGCCTCGATCAAGCCGCTATCGAAGCCGAGCTAAACGCCGCGCTGGCAGGCTAAGCGCCCATGCACCTGCTGCGCACCCAACCCGGCAGCCAAGTGCCGGTCGACAGCATCGCCGACCTCGGCCAGACCCCGGCCGAGCTGGTGATTCTGTGCACCGGCGATTCGCAGTTGTCGCTGTTGGCGGAGGTGGCGCGGCAGTTGCCGGCGGATTACCCGCGCCTGCGCCTGGCCAGCCCGGCGCAGCTGCGCAATCACGCCTCGGAGGACTTCTCCCTCGAGCAGGTGTTGC
>NKIE01000817.1 GCA_002256055.1 Pseudomonas sp. PGPPP3
TGGGCGGCACGGCAGGGGCTGACTCCTACGAGCTGGGCGGGCCATTGCCGCGTAGCGGTGAGGGCAATCTGTACCTGCGTCATGCCTTGATGGGGCTGATCATGTCGGCCTTGCTGCTGCGTTACTTCTATCTGCAGAGCCAGTGGCGCCGCCAGGAGCAGGCGGAGCTGCGAGCGCGGTTGGAATCGTTGCAGGCGCGCATTCGGCCACATTTTCTGTTTAACAGCCTCAACAGCATTGCCAGTCTGGTGGCCATCGATCCGCTCAAGGCTGAGCAAGCGGTGCTGGATTTGTCTGACCTGTTTCGCGCCAGCCTGGCCAAACCGGGCAGTTTGGTGGCCTGGAGCGATGAGCTGGAGCTGTCGCGGCGTTACCTGTCGATTGAGCAATACCGCCTGGGCGACAGGCTGCAGCTGGACTGGCAGATTGACGGCCTGCCGGATGACTTGCCGATCCCGCAATTGACCTTGCAGCCGCTATTGGAAAATGCCTTGATCTACGGCATCCAGCCGCGCATCGAGGGCGGTATGGTACGTATTGAAGGTGAATACACCGAGGGTGTCTTTCAGTTGTGCGTCAGCAATCCCTGCGATCCACTTGCCGAGCAGCAACCTTCGCGCGGCACACACCAGGCATTGGCTAATATTGAAGCGCGTCTGAGTGCACTTTTTGGTCCAAATGCAAGTCTTAGTGTGGATCGCCGTGACGGACGGCACTTCACCTGTCTACGCTATCCATGTGCGAGACTCATGCAGGAAGCCCGAGCAATATGAATGTCCTGATCGTTGATGACGA
>NKIE01000034.1 GCA_002256055.1 Pseudomonas sp. PGPPP3
TAATCGCAAGGATTGACCGTGAGCCAAGCATTGATCGACGCCCTGCAGAACCCGGCCCTGTACCCGCACCCTGTAGACCGCTTCGAAGTCATCGAGACCCACATTTCCTGGGGTCTGCTCACAGGCCCCTTTGCTTACAAGATCAAAAAGCCGGTCAACTTCGGCTTTCTCGACTTCTCCGACCTGGCTGCCCGCGGCCACTTCTGTGCAGAAGAACTGCGCCTGAACCAGCGCCTGACCGATGACCTGTACCTTCAAGTCCTGCCAATCACCGGCAGCAGCGATGCACCTCAGTTCAACGGCAGTGGTCCGGTACTGGAATACGCCCTGCAAATGCGCCAGTTCCCCCAGAGTCAGTTGCTGAATGCCGTTCAGGCCCGTGGCGAGCTGACCGGCGCCCATATCGACGCCCTGGCCGCGCAAATTGCCAGCTTCCACCAGCACACACCACGGGTCGCCGCCGATCACCCACTGTGCAACGCCAGCGCCATCGTCGCGCCGATGCGGCAGAACTTCGAACAGATCCGCCCGATGCTCAGCGACAAGGTCGATCTGCTGCAAGTCGATTCCCTGGAAGCCTGGACGGAAAGCAGCTTTGCCCGTTTGCAGCCCCTGCTTGACCAACGCGCCGCCAACGGCTCGATTCGCGAATGCCATGGCGACATTCATTTGGGCAACGCCACCCTACTGAACGGTGACGTGGTGCTGTTCGACTGCATCGAGTTCAACGAGCCTTTCCGCCTGATCGACATTGCCTCGGACGCCGCCTTCCTGGCCATGGACCTGGAGGATCGCGACCTCAAGCCGCTGTCCCGGCGCTTTATCAATGCCTGGCTGGAACACACCGGCGACTACGCCGCCCTCGACCTGCTGAATTTCTACAAAGCCTACCGCGCCTTGGTGCGCGCCAAGGTCAGCCTGTTTCGTCTGGGTCAGGAGCAAGACGCCGCGCAGCGCCAGGAAATCCTTGCGCAGTACCGCCGCTACGCCAACCTGGCGGAAAGCTACAGCGCCATTCCTTCCAGCTTCCTGGCCATCACCCACGGCGTTTCGGCAGTCGGCAAAAGCCACGTAGCCCTGCGCCTGGTCGAAGCCTTGGGCGCTATTCGCCTGCGCTCCGACATCGAACGCAAGCGCCTGCTTGGCGAGCAAAACGCCGACCAGCAAGACCAACTGCACGCCGGCATTTACAGCCCGCAGGCCAGCGCCAACGTTTACCAACACCTGCACCAGCTTGCCAGCGCCGCCTTGCATGCCGGCTTCCCGGTGGTGATCGATGCCACCTACCTCAAGCGCGAACAGCGCGCCGGCGCGGCACAGGTTGCCGAAGCCTGCGGTGTACCGTTCCTGATCCTCGACTGCCAGGCCCCAGACAGTGTGATTAGCCAATGGCTGGCCCAGCGCCAGGCAGTCGGCCAGGACCCATCCGACGCCACCGAAGCCGTCATTCAGGCCCAGCACGCCGGACGCGAAGCCTTGAGCGATGCCGAACTGCTGCAATGTAAGCGCGTCGACACCCACGATGCAGCCAGCCTCGACAGCCTGATCGAGCGCATCCGTCACTACCTGCCCGGCCTGTAAACGTGCGCAGCCATGACACTCACGAGCATGCCTCGTGAGTTTCTCTATACTGAGGGAGAATCCCGGAGTGGAAGAAGACACCATGAGCCAGCCGCGCCAGCTTGATAACCCGCTGTATCGCCTAATCCGTAGTGAAGACATCAAGGGCTTCAACGCGCAAAAGTCCAAAGAAGGCCAGATTGACCTGTGCAGCGGTGACTTTCGCGGTCTTGACCTGCGTAACCTGGATGCCAGCAGGGTCTTGTTTACCGACGCCTATTTTCGCGGCGCTGACCTGCGTGGTCTGGACTTGCGCGAAACCTGTATGCGCGGCGCCAGCCTGGCCCATGCGCAGATTTCCGGGGCCTACTTTCCGGAAGAGTTGAGCGCCGATGAGATCCTCATGTCGATGAACTTCGGCACCCGTTTGCGCTACCGCACTAAGTAGCAACGGCATTAACAACACGGACATGGTTAATAGCCAGGGGCAGTCCGTTGCAGTCGCGAATTCGCCACTGACCGCTACACTTGAGCGCAGCACCCCCGTTAAACATGCAGAGACTTTTCATTGCACGGAGGCTGGATGAACGACGAACTGCAACACCTGAAAAACCTCGGCAAAACTTCGGCCCAGTGGCTCCATGCATCCGGCATTCACAATGCCAGCGACCTCCGTCGATTAGGCGCAGTGGACGCCTACCGGGCGGTAAAAGCGCGTGGCTTTCGTGCGTCCAAGGTTCTACTGTATGCCATCGAAGGTGCGCTTCTGGATGTCAACTGGAACCAGTTGCCACCCGCCCACAAAGCCGAGTTGAACGGCCAACTGGAAGCAATGGCAGCGCACAACAAGAGCTAGCTCACAACCTCTGTCCGCAGTGATTGTCGAAAAGTGCGCCGCGACCTATTGTTTCAGGAACGCTCGTGCATTTAGTTAGCCCAGCCAGTTCAAGGAATTTCTCGCATGTACCTACTCGGGGAGCAACCGGCCTACGCCGACCAGCTGATCAACCGACTGCAAAGCATCCCGACTCAGCTTCTCGAAGGCCTTGAACCTGAAGGCGCCACCGTGACCTTCGAGCGCGTCGATGATTTGACCCAACTGCTACCGGGCAATCAGCTCTTCGTAATCGAAAATGGTTTGCTGCATGCGGTGATTGACGGCCGGCCGTTGTTCTATCTGCAAGAAGGCGATCTGGTCGGCTTGCGCCAGGGTATTGAGCTGCCCAGCTGCCGTTACACCAGTGAAGAACCCTTGAGCCTGATTCCCTATTCGCGCTCGGCGGTGTTTCAACACATCTACGGCAGCGAGCAGCGCCAGGAACTGTTTATTCAGTACCTGATCGGCCATACCGCCTTGCTGTCTGACGCCCTAGCCCGCCTGAAACAACCAGAAATTCGCCCAGCTACCGGCTTCCAGCATTTTGCCGCCGGCGAAGAACTGATCCATCAGGGCGATGAAGCCGAGCACGTCTTCGTGATTATCGAAGGCCACGCTGAAGCCTATGTCGACGGCCACAAGGTCGGCGACGTACAAAAAGATGAAATCTTCGGTGCTATGGCGGTGTTCACCCGCGAGAAACGCAGCGCTACCGTTCTAGCCAGCGAACCCTGCACAGTTATGGTCATCCCCAAGGAACAATTCCTCAGCCTGATGCAGAGCAACCCGCGAATTGCCCATAGCCTGATCGAGAGCATGGCAAGGCGCATCGACCTGCTGAACAAAGAAGTCACCCAGCTGCGACTTCCCACTGCCTGAAGCGAAATTAGTCTGCTCAAAAACCCGGCTCTAGCCGGGTTTTTTGCTTAAACCAGCCAAGCAGTTTCGCAGTAAAAAACCGCAGTTGACTTACGAATGATAATTGTTACTATTAACTCAGTTGATCGCGAGATCAGCCGGTAAGCTGAAGGCTCAGGTCAGATCCTTCAGGTTATCTCCTCATCAGGCTAAACACGGTTCTTGACCCGGCTCACACCCGGGTCTTTTTTTGTCCACATTACTAAGAAACACCTTCGACAGCATTTAGCATGATTCCAAATTCGGCTGCTCGACGGTGCAACCCTTTTACCACGCGTTGCTGATACTTCTGCTCCAGGATCCTGGTACGCCATGCCAAATCGCATCGTGTTCTAGAGCAGAATGGCGATCTTTCAAGCGGTAACAGTCACCGCATTGGCCTTGCCGATGCGTGCAGACAAACGTCGGTAGAAGCGCTCAATGCGATATTCGCTTTGCCAATAGTCACCGCACGTCTGTGTAATTAGCCGGCGGCTTGGTTAATTTAAAAACCCTAGCCGAGACAGGAGCTTGCAAGAAGAGATAGGCATAGGGTCCCAACCATAACGCAGCGCACTGCGTGTCCTTGGACACGAACAAAACCTCACGCCCGGCCGAGCGCAAATTACGGGCTATAGGCTACAGCCGGCTCAAATGACCGAGCCACAGACTAACTCAGGTTCGCTCAGCCGCTTCGATGCAAATGTTTTCCAGACGACTGAAGGCCGCCACACAAGCGCCCTGACAGACCCGCACACCTAGTCCGAAGACCACACAGGGTTCCACCTTCACGTCGGCTGCCAGCTCTGTGTCGGCGCTAAAAAAAACAGTTTCGGCGGCGACCAGGGTAACCCCCTCGCGCATCGCCCGGCTGCGCCGGCGGCGCTGGAACACCTGCTCGGCGGCGTGCAGCTGCTCGCGGTCGTTGACCCCGAGGATTTCCTCTTCATCCACTTCCACCGCCACTACGGCGAGGCCAGCGGCGTTGGCCAGCTCCACGGCGTCTGTGAGGTAGAACTCGCCCTGGGCGTTGGCGTTGCCGATGCGCTCCAGCAGCCACAGGCAGTGATCGGCGCGAAAACCCATCACCCCGCCATTGCACAGGTTGATCGCCAGCTCCGCCGGGCTGGCGTCCTTGGCCTCGCGGATCGCGGTCAGCTTGCCGTCCGCCACCAGCAGGCGGCCGTAGGGGCCGGGCTGCGCCGAAGTGAAACCGGCCACCGCCACCGCGGCACCGCCCAGTCGCTCACGCTGCACAAAACGCAGCGCATGCGGCGCCACCTGTTGCACGTAATCGGCCACCGCCGGACTGTCCGGACCCAGTACCACAGCCAGCCGCTCGACCCCGACCTGCAGCGCGGTGACCAGCACATGGCCGAGCAGCGGGCGGTTGCCGACCTGGTGCATGACCTTGGGCAAGCTCGAGCGCATGCGCGTGCCCTGGCCGGCGGCGAGGATCAGCGCCAGGGTGGGAAACAGGGATTGCTGGCTCATGGTCGGCGTCCTCAGGCGCTGTAGAACTGGTCGTCGGCGTACGGATACCACCAGGACTGGATCTGCGGCTGGTGATCAATGATCACCATCTTTGAGCGGCGAAAGGCGTCCAGGCCCTGGCGGCCCAGCTCGCGACCCATGCCGGACATCTTCCAGCCGCCGAACGGCAGCGCGTCGTTGTCAATCAGCGGGTTGTTGACCCAGACCATGCCGGCCTCCAGGCGCTCGGCCGCCTCCATGGCCTCGGCGAGATCCGTGGAGAACAGCGAGGCGCCAAGGCCGAAGGGCGAATCGTTGGCCAAACGCACGGCTTCGTCGAAGTCGGCGACCTTGCAGATCGCCGCCACCGGGCCGAAGCACTCCTCGTGGAAAATCGCCATCTCGGCGGTGACACCGGTGAGGATGGTCGGCTCGTAGAACCAGCCGACCTGATGCTGCGGCGGAATACGCCCGCCACAGACCACCTCGGCACCCTTGGCCACCGCATCGTCGACCAGGCGCATAACCTTGTCGCGGGCAGCCTGGCTGACCAGCGGACCGATCTCGCTATGCTCCAGGCCGTGGCCGATGCGCAGTTGGCGGGTACGCTCGGCGAAGCGCGCGACGAACTCGTCGTGCACCTCATCGACCACGAAGAAGCGCTCGGCCGAGGTGCAGATCTGCCCGGTCAGGTGGAAGGCGGCGGTCACTGCGCCGGCGGCGGCCACCTCCAGCGGCGCGTGCTTACTGATGATCATCGGGTCGCTGCCACCGGCCTCGATTACCGCCGGTTTCATCCGCTCGGCGCAGGCCACCGCCACTGCCTTGCCAGCGGCCACGCTACCAGTGAAGGCCACCGCGTGGGTGCGCTCGGATTGCACCAGCAGTTGGGCGGTCTGCGCATCACCCGGCAGGCAGGAAATCAGCCCGGCCGGCAGCACACGGAAGTGCTCCATGAACTTCAGGGTGCATAGACTGGTGCTCTCGGCCGGCTTGATGATGCAGGCGTTACCGGCGGCCAGCGAGGCGGCCAGAGTCCAACACATCAGCAGAATCGGGAAGTTGAAAGGCATGATGTGCACGCTGACCCCATAGGGCTCGTAGCGCACATGCTGGAAGGAACCGAGCTGGGTGGTGCCGGCTACCTTGCCGGCGTCATCACGAGCCATCTCGGCGTAATAGCGGAAGATCGGCGCACAGTTGGCCAGCTCACCCATCGCCTCGGGGAAGGGCTTGCCCATCTCTAGGGTCATCAGGCGGGCCACCTCGCGGTTGCACGCCTCGTTTTGTTCGATTGCGTTGGCAAGGCGATGCAGCAGCGCGGCGCGACTCTTGGCGTCGACCTTGCGCCACTCCAGGTAGGCGGCGCCGGCGGCGTCAAGCGCCGCGTCCACGTCGTCACGCTCGCACAGGCCGATGCTGCCAACCTGCTGCAGGCTGGCCGGGTCGATGATGCCACGCAGGCGGCGGGTCGCAGGGCTCTGGTAGTCCGGATTGATGAAACGCAGCGGGGTGTCGCAGTTAAAGGGGGTCATGGCAGTTCCTGCAAAGTCAGAGAGATTGGCCACGCAGGCCGTCGAGCACGGCAACCGGCAGGTCGTCGCGCCAGCCCGTCAGGTGGCAATCGAGGAAATCACGCAGTGGATGCAGCGCCGGCCTTTCCAGTGCCTCACGGAACAGACGCAGCACCCGTGACAGGTGAGCGAGGTAGCCGAGCTTGCCGTCACGCTTGGCCAGGCGTACGAAGATGCCGAGCACCTTGGCGTGACGCTGGGCAGCGAGCACCGCGTAGTCGGCGAGGAAGACCTCGCGGTCGAGCCCAGGACGCTGCGCCAGGTAGCGCTGCAACAGGCGCGCCTGCAGCTCGCCTGGCACATCGCGGCGGGCGTCTTCGAGCAGCGACATCAGGTCGTAGGCGTAGGCGCCGTGCAGGGCATCCTGGAAGTCCAGCAAGCCACAGGCGGCCACACCATTGCGCCCTTCCAGCAGCATCAGGTTGTCGACGTGGAAGTCGCGCAGCACCACGGCCTCACGGCGCCGGGCGGCATCGTCGCAGAGCCCGTCGAACAGCGCCATGTAGGCGGCACGCAGGGCCGAGGACGGCGCTACGCCGAGCAGCAGCGGCGCATACCAGTCGATGAACAAGGCAAATTCATCGGCCATACGCTTGTCGTCGTAGGCCGGCAGCACCGCGCCCTGCTCGGCCGGCGCCGCGTGCAGACGCGCCAGGCAATCCACCGCCAGCTCGTACAGCGGCGCCTCGGCATGACCGGCGGCGAGCAAGCGGGTATAGGTGCTATGACCGAAGTCTTCGATCAGCGCCAGCCCCGCCGCCTCGTCGGCTGACAGCACGCGCGGGGCGGACAAGCCCAGCTCGCGCAGCAACTCGGCCACCTGCAGGTAGGGCCGCAGCGGCTCGGACTGCGGTGGCGAATCCATCAACAGTAGGTCGGCCCCCACCAGGCGGAAGTAGCGGCGTGCCGAAGCGTCCGCCGGCAACGCCTGCAGTTGCGCGCCGGCATGCCAGTGGTGGGCGACGAAGGCCTCGCGCGCGTGGGCGCGGGCGTCCGCCTGGGAGGTCAGGGCTTGGTTCATGTCATCACCGGATCATGTAGACCTTTTTCACCGTCTCGTGGACGGTGCAAACGCCTTTCCAGTCCTTGGGGAAGAACGCGGCGGTATCCGGGGTGATCTCGATCACTTCGCCCGACTCGTGCACGTAGGTGCAGCGGCCTTCGAGGAAGTGGCAGAACTCGTCGCTGGTCACGTGGCAGAACCACTTGCCCGGGGTGCAGTGCCAGATGCCGCATTCAGACTCGCCGTTCGGGCCCTTGTGCAGCACCACGCCGCTGATGTGCGACTCGCCTTCGAGCATGGTCGGGATGATGCCCCAGTCCTTCAGCTCGGTGACTTGCAGGGGTTGGCGGATAACAGGAGTTGTCATTGTCGCGTACTCACTTTCTGTAAACGGAGCCACGCCCGCCCGGGCGCGGCGGATTGCGCCGGGTCAAACCAGCATGTAGGTATTGCGCAGGGTCTCGATAACCTCGCATTCGCCGGTCCAGCCAGCGGGGAACAGCACCAGGGTGTCGGCGCCGACCTCGATCACCTCGCCGTTGTCGCGGCGGTAGATGGCGACGCCGGCGAGGAAGTGGCAGAGCTCATCGCGCGGGATGGACAGCTTCCAGGTGCCCGGCGTGCAGACCCACAGCCCGACTTCCGGACGGTTATCCGGGCCCTTGTGCAACAGGCGGCCACTGGAGTGGGACTGGCCGGAAACGGCGTCGGACTGGTAGCCCCAGTCGACCAGGTCGGCGTAGTCACGCGCGCCGACGATGCGTGGCGCGGTGGATTGCAGGATGGCTTCAGGCATTTTTGAGGATTCCATCGAGGATGTTGGCCGCGTCTTGCGGGCCCTTGCGCGAGGTCATGTATTCGCTGGTTTTCTTCAGGCGCGCGTTCATCGCGGCGTCGCCGACGCACAGCGCCAGCTTCTCGGCCAGCTCGGCGTACTCCCAGTTGCTGCGGTGCATGCGGAAGCCGTGGCCGCTCTCCTGGGCGCGCATGGCATTGTCGTGGCCGTCCCAGACGTAGGGCATGACGATGGCCGGCTTACCGAAGTACAGGCACTCGGTGAAGCTGTTGTTGCCGCCGTGGTGAATCACCGCATCGACCTGGGCGATCACCGAGGGCTGCGGGTACCAGTTGGAGATGACCACGTTGTCCGGCAGGTCGCTATATTCCTCCAGATGCTCTCCGACGTTGAACAGCGCGCGGTATGGCAACTTGCCGATGCTGGTAATCAGACGCTTGAGCAAGCCGACGTCACCCGAACCGAGGCTACCGAAGCTGACGTAGAGCAGCGGTTTGTCGTTATTGGCTCGGAACTCGGGGATCTCATACGCTTTGTCCTGGCGCACGCAGCCCTGCAGGTAGTGGAAGCGACGGGCCGGCAGCGGGTAGCGGCGGTCGAACTTGACCGGGTCTGGGTACAGCAGCAGGTTCATCCACGGCGACTCCTCGAAGAAGGTGCCCAGCGGATATGGACGCTCCCCGCACTCGCTGAGGAAGCGGTTGAAGTCATCGTGGATCGGCGTGATGACCTCCTCGAACTTGGCGCGGAAGCGCGCGTGGCCGGCCTTGTCGTCGATGCTCATGCCCGACAGGTACGGCGGGATATCCGGGTCTTCGACCTCGTTCTCCGAGCAGGAGATGATACGTACCCAGGGCTTGCCGTATTGCTTGATGGCCGGAAAGAGGATGACGTTGTCGACGCAAATCAGGTCGGGCTTGATCTTGTCGAGAATCGTCGGCAGCTCCTTCTGCGCCCACTTGCTGGTCTCGACAACAGCTGCCTAGCACTCTTTAACGTAGTTGCCGAGTTGGTCGATTGGCTCCTTGCCGAAGTTGGGGATATGGCCGTTGATGAAGTCGGACCAGTAGCGCGCCATCTCGTCGGCCGGCATCGGCTCCGACATGTTCACGTAGTGCTCCTCGAAGCCGTAGGCCGAATACACCCCAGTCATGCCCGGATCGGTGAGAAACACCGCCTTGTGCCCTAGAGCCTCACAGGCCTGGGCAATGCCCACGGAGTTGAGCGCCGGGCCGTACGCGGCCTCGGGGAAGAAGGCGATAACTTTGCGTTCACTCATTTCGGTACTCCCAACATTGTTCTTGTAATTCAGCAGGACAGGACACGGGCATGCACGGCGTTCCAGCCAAGGCTGATCGGCATGCCACAGGTGAAAGCGGAGAATTCGTGCTCGGAGCTCGGCACGCGGACGATCAGCGGTTTGCTCGACACCCGCGTGCGCACATGCAGATTGGTGTCCAGGCCGTGGTAGGCGCCCTCCACGACCTGACCGTCGAGGCGGTTGTCGCAGGCGTTGTCGCCGGCACCCAGCACGCGCAGGCGCTCGGGACGCACGGCCAGGATCACCTGGCCATTGACCACATCGGCAGTCGGTTCGATGCTCAGGATCTGCCCCCCAGCCTCGACCTGATTACCGGCCAGGCGCTGGGCCTCGATCAGGTTGCTGACGCCGATGAAGTCGGCGACAAAGCGGTTCTGCGGGTACTCGTAGAGCTCGGCGGGCGTACCGCACTGGCTGACCTGGCCGCCTTTAAGCACGGCCATGCGGTCAGCCATGACCAGCGCCTCCTCCTGATCATGGGTGACCATGATGAAAGTGATTCCACTTTCATGCTGCAGGCGCTTGAGCTCTAGTTGCATCTTGCCGCGCAGCTTCTTATCTAGGGCGCCAAGCGGCTCGTCGAGCAGCAGCACGCGTGGGCGTTTGATCAGCGCGCGGGCCAAGGCCACACGTTGGCGCTGGCCGCCGGACAGCTGATCCGGACGACGGCGGGCCAGCTCACGCAGCTGCGCGGTCTCCAGCATGGCGTCGACGCGCTGAGCGATCTCGTCCTTGGGCAGCTTCTCCATCTCCAACCCGTAGGCAATGTTGCCCTCCACGCTCATGGTCGGGAACAGCGCGTAAGACTGGAACATCAAGTTAAGCGGGCGACGGTTGGCCGGCATCGGCGAAATGTCGCGACCATCGAGGAAGATCTGCCCGGAGGTCGGTGTCTCGAAACCAGCGAGCATGCGCAGCAAGGTGCTCTTGCCACCGCCGGACGGGCCCAGCAAGGCGAAGAACTCGTTCTCGCGCACGCTCAGCGACACGTTGTTCACGGCCAGGCCATGGCCGTAGCTCTTGCTGATCTTGTCCAGAACCAGCAATGGGGCTTTTTCAGTCTTCATGCTTGCTTTGCACCTTGTTGAGCCGCTGAGAAGCGAACAGCGCGGTGAAGCTGACCAGCATCACCAGGGTCGCCAGAGCGTTGATTTCGGGGGTGACGCCGAAACGGATCATTGAGTAGACCTGCATCGGCAGAGTGGTCGAGGCACTGCCCGAACCGGAGTTGAAGAAGGCGATGATGAATTCGTCCACCGACAGGGTGAACGCCAGCAGCCCGCCAGCCAGTACGCCGGGGAAGATCGCTGGCAGCAGCACCCGGCGCAGGGTGGTCGGCCAACCCGCGCCAAGGTCAATGGAGGCTTCGAGAATCGAGTAGTCGAAGTGCTTGAGACGGGTGCGCACCACCGCGCAAACAAAGGCGATGTTGAAAACCACATGACTGAGAATGATCGAGTGCAGGCCCAGGCTCATCTTCAGCAAGTTGAAGAAGCTCAGCAGGGCAATGGCCAGGACGATGTCGGGGATGATCATCGGAGCCATCAGCAGGGTGTCGGCCAGCCCCGCGCTGCGCGCCGGATTGCTGCTGCCGTGGGCACGTAGCTCGACGCCCAGCGCCAGCAGGGTGCCGAGCAGGCAGGCCAGCACGGTGGAGATCACCGCGACGATCAGGGTATTCAGCGCCGCATGCTGGATCGCCTGGTTGGCCAGCAGCGCGGCGTACCACTTGAACGACGCACCGCCCCAAGCAGTGGGCAGACCGCTGGCGTTGAACGACAGGGCGATCAGCACCAAGATCGGGATATAAAGGAAGGCATACACCAGCCACAGGTGGCTGCCGAGCAGCAGGCCGGACGAGTTACGCATGGCGCACCTCCTGGGCACGACGGGCCAGCAGCGCCTGGATGAACAGCAGCAAGAGCATGATGCCGATGAGGAAGAAGGCCAGCGCCGAGCCGAACGGCCAGTCACGCGCAGTGAGGAACTGCGAATAGATCAGATTGCCGACCATCAACACCTGCTTGCCACCCAGCAGGTCGGCGGTGATGAAGTTGCCGATGCTGAGGACGAAGACGAACACCGCGCCAGCAGCGATTCCAGGCACGCTCATTGGCAGGATAATTCGGCGGAAGGTGGTCCAGCCCGATGCCCCGAGGTCGCTGGAGGCCTCCCACAGCTCACCATTGATCCGCGACAGCGAGGAATAGATCGCCAGGATCACGAAGGGGATGTAGTTGTACACAAGCCCCAGGATCACCGCCTTCTCGGTATACAGGATGTCCAGCAACTCGCCGTATAGCCCCAGCGGCTCCAGCACGCTGGCGATAAGCCCCTTACGATTGAGCAGGACGATCCAGGCGTAAGTACGGATCAGGTAGTTGCTCCAGAACGGCAGCATCACCAAGAACAGGTACACCGCCTGGCGCCGCTGCGGAGCACGGGCGATGGCGTAGGCCGCTGGGTAGCCGATCAGCACGGCGTAGAGGGTGGCCAGCCCGGCGATCTTCGCCGAGCGCAGGAGAATATCCAGGTACAACGGGTCAAACGCGCGCTGGTAGTTCTCCCAGGTGAACACGTAGTCGATGCCACCATAGGCACCGCGTTCAAAGAAGCTGTAGACCAGCACCAGCAGGCACGGCACCAGCAGAAACAGAGCCAGCCAGCCCAGTGCGGGCAGCAGAAGCCAGGCCGACAGGCGTCTGTCAGCGTGCAAAACACTCATGCGCAGTTCCCCCAACCCCAAGCCAATGAGGTGGTATGCAACGGGTTCGGAAATACGGAGCGGCGGGCGCCGCTCCGTGGTCGGAGCCTTACCGGCTTATTGAGCGGCCATAATTTCGGTTACGGCGCGGGTATAGGCCTTCTGCGTGGAGCCGCCGACATCACGCAGCAGTTGCTGCTTAACCAGGTCGGCAGGCGTGGTGTTGAGGTTGGGGTACTGCGTCAGCAGTTCCTTACCCAGCCCGTCCATCGCAGCCTGGTTGGGTACCTTGTAGAGGATGTTCTCGGCGACCCAGGCGTGGTTGTCCTTCTCCAGCATGAAGTTGACGAACTTGTATGCCGCGTCGAGGTTCTTCGAGCTCTTCATTACCACCATGGTGTCGACCCACAGGTCGGAACCTTCCTTGGGCACCACGAACTTGATGCTGGCATTGGCTTGGGTGCCGTAGTTGCACCAACCGTCCCAGGCATGCGCCAGAATCGTCTCGCCCGAAGCCAGCTTGGAGTAGAAGGTGGTGTCGTCGAAAGACAGGATGCGTTTCTTACTTCCGATCAGTTGGTCACGCACCGTGGCGATGTGCTCTGGCGTGCTCTCATTGACGCTCCAGCCATTGGCCAGGAAACCGGCACCGAGTAGCCAGCGGTCGGTCGCCAGCAGAGTCAGCTTACCCTTGGTTTCCTCGCTCGGGTTGAGCAGGTCGTTCCAGCTTGATGGCGCCTGGGCCAACTTGTCGGAGCGGTAGCTGGTGCCTGTGGTGCCCCAGGTGTCGGGCA